>NZ_DCLI01000095.1:452-78183 GCF_002320975.1 Clostridium sp. UBA1652 | reverse complement strand
AGAACTCAAATATTCTACTACGAATAAAGATGGTTACAAGCAATATAAATCCAATTCTTCTGATTGCATTAATTGTCCTAGCATTTTACAGTGTACTAATAGTAAGAATAAACAGAAAGTCGTAACCAGACATGTTTGGGAGCACTTTCTTGAGGAAGCTGAACATTTAAGACATGATAAGTATGTTAAATGTGTTTATAAAAGAAGAAAAGAAACAATTGAACGTGTCTTTGCTGATGCAAAGGAAAAACATCGCATGAGATATACTCATTTGAGAGGTTTGGCTCAAGTAAAAATGGCAGTCACGCTTACTTTTTCATGCATGAATTTAAAAAAATTAGCAAATAGGCTGTGGAAAAGAGCAAAGAAAAAACCTCTTTTCCACAACAATATTTTTAAAACAACCACATTATTAATCCAATTTATGAATTGTATAGCAAAAGGGGTATTTTCATATTTGAAAATACCCCTTTTGTCAACGGTCTGTTTTAATTTTAATGTTTCTATTGATTTTAATTTTTTGGTATATAGCATATAAGGTTAAGAGATTTGATAATAAGTTATTGCTGGGCATTGCAGTAATAGTGTCAAGCATATTTTACTTAGTTGCTGTTTTTGAATATTTTCAAGTAGAAGAAGATAGACTTATATACGTAAATCCTTTAGGAATGATAAGAAAAGAAATACCATGGACTGAGATAGTAAGAATATATGTTTATTCTGATAATGTTTTGAAAGCAGTTAAGATTGGATATGGAACATTAACAGAGAGAGAAATAACCATCGATTTTGTGACTAAAGACTATAAAAGATTAATTAAAATGGTATTAGATAAAGTTGAGGGAAATGAGAAAGTTTCAATAGATATAAGAATTGATGATTTCATAAAATAAATATACCTTCAAAAGCATTGATTTACACGAGTCAGTGCTTTTTCATTTGTAAAATAACCGAATAAACTTCTAACACTGATCTGTAGAAAAGAAAATAATTAGACTGACTCTGAATAGAGGGGGAGAAAATTTTATTGTGAGGGTTTAATAGTTGGGAAATAGAAGTGGTATAATAAAAAGTAAATATAGTAACACAATTGGAGGTAACAATGGATAAAACGATTGATAGAGAGTATATGCTAAAGACTGCAAAAACTTTGTTGGAGTTTAACAGTCCTAGTGGATTTTGTTTTGATATTATGAAGGTAATAGAAAAATGGGCAGTGGAATTTGGATATGATTTTGAGACAACTAATAAAGGTTGTGGAATTATTACTGTACCAGGTAAGGAAGAAGGTAAGGTAGTTGGATTATCGGCTCACGTTGATACTTTAGGAGCTATGGTAAGATCAATAACTAGCAGTGGAACTTTAAAGTTTACTTTGGTGGGTTCTCCTACAGTTCCAACTTTAGATAGTGAATATTGTAGTATAAGAACTAGAGATGGCAAGATATATACTGGAACTTTTTTAAGTGATAGTCCAGCAGCTCATGTTTTTGTAGATAGTAAAACTAAACCTAGAGATCCTGAACATATGCATATAAGAATAGATGAAAGAGTAACTAATAAAGAAGAAACTCAAAAGCTTGGTATATGTCCAGGGGATTTTGTGTTTATTGATCCTAAAACAACAATAACAGAAAGTGGTTTTATTAAGTCTAGATTTATAGATGATAAGGGAAGTGTAGCTTGTCTTATGACCTTACTTGAAATGATGAGCAGGGAAAAAATTGTTCCTACATACACTACTAAAATATTCATTTCTACTTATGAAGAGGTTGGGCATGGTTCATCATATATTCCAAGTGATATAACTGAAATGATAGCTGTAGATATGGGATGTATAGGTGATGACCTTAGTTGTACAGAATATGATGTTTCTATGTGTGTATCCTAGCATTAGCAAAACTAATTTATAGAAGTTGTTAATAATGATTTGGCATAAAGTACTGAATTGTAAGGTATTAGAGTAAATACAATATTTAAATTTTAATTATCAATATATAAACATTGTATTATTGTTTTTATAAGGATATTGTATAAATACAGTATCTTTATAAAAACAATAATAGTCGTGGTAAAATTAAGTATATAAAATAAATTGAAGGAGTGATATCTATAGAGACGTTAATAGAACTAAAGAAATATGAGAGACATGAATTTTTTAGTCAAGTAATTAACTATACAATTAATGATGAAATGAAATATCATGTTTGTATTTTTGAAAAAGATAATTTTGAACCACTTTATTATTCAAAATATTTTAGAGATAAGATATTAAATTTTACATTAAAAAACAAATCTATAAACACTGTTAGAAATTTTCATTTAACCTTTATAGTAAGATTTTTAAATTTTATCTTTAATGATAGTAAAACTAAAATAGATAAAATTGAAAATTTAACGTTCAATATGGTTGAAGAATTTTTAGATAAGTTTTCTCAAGGGGATTTACAAGGAGACAGAGATGGCGAATGGAAATCAAAAGAAACAGTCGAAAGAGCTACTTATGCAATAAGTAATTTTACATATTGGCTATGGTGGAAGAAAGATGTTGTTACTAATAAAAAAATATTCAAAATGAAATATATAAAAGAGAAAGATTTTGAATTTAACATTATAACTAAACAATCAAGAAGCGGATATGTATCAAAAGAAGTAAAAAAGTTAACTAATATTGTTGTTCCAAATGTAACATCACGTGTAAGAAAAAGACATAAGGTAGTAGAAGCAGGAGACTATACAGTTTCAGTTTTGATTGAGTTAGCTGAAAAGAATGATCCTATGATTACTTTTGGTATAATACTAGGAGCATACCTAGGTTTAAGACTTGGGGATATAGTACAATTGCATGAAGGTAGAATAAAAGATATTTATGAAGGGAAGCTTTTTGGAGGATATTTTGATTTTACTTATGATACAGTTTTAAGGTCAGATAATGTAGCGACAGGAGGAATAAAAACGAAACGAAACGTCCCAATATATCCAGGATGCACTAAGATTATTTATGATTATTATAAAAAACATATAAACTATTTGAAATCACAGAGGCTTTATCCTAATAAGTATGGTGCTCTATTTATGAATGAGGATGGATATGCAATGACAGATAAAACATATTTGAAAAGATTCAACGCTTTAAATAGACTTTTGGAAGTGGCTTTGTTAGAAGAAGCATCACGTGGAAAAATAGAAGCAATTAGAGAACAACAAATTATGATGAATAATAAGATTACTCCTCATTCATTAAGATATTATTACAAACAACTAATAGAAAGTTGTGAAGCAAATAATCGGATTATACAGTATTATATGGCTCATAAATCTATAGAAAGTCAAATAGCTTATAATTTCGCCAAAACAACAAAAGAAGGAATTAGAAAGTGTCAAGATAAGATTTATTCTACTATTAAAAGGCAATAAAGGAGCATTAAATATAAGCGGTAAAACGAATAAACTTCATGAAGGATATATTGAACTTAACGAATATATTGAGTATTTACAACATAAAACAGGGATAGTAATAAAGAACTTATGGGAAACTACCCGAAAGTTAAAAAATATATATGAAAAAGGAATATATAAACAGACTGGTACTTGAACTAAAATGTAAAGATTCTATGCCAGAAGTATTTAGTTACGAATATGTCTTTTGAAGAGTATTATAATTTATCAAAAGAAGAGCTTAATAGAGAATATAAGAAATTGACTACAATAGAATTGAATAATATAGGTGGGTATGATGATTTGAAAATAAAGTTAGAAAAATTTAAAGTGTTTTTTAAAGGTACTAAAGTAAAATGTATATATATCTATCAACGAGGAATGTATATTTCAGTAAATGAATACAATGAGTTTTTGCATTTTAAAAACAATTACATTTGCGGTAAACGTTTAAAAAAAGGCGATTGTAATTCAAAAAAATATATAAGAATTGTAGATGCCTATAAAGAAAAGTTGAATTTAGAGGAGAAAAGAATCAATATACATAATGAAGACTATATTCTACTTAAGGAATATATACATTTTTTGTATGAAGAAACTGGGAGAGATATGGAGTTGGGAAGGGTTACTCCTAAGTTTAAAAAAATGTATAAAGAAAACATTGAAAAAAGAAATGTGATACTTCTCGAAGATTCAATTTATTTAAGGAAGAAATGGGTAAGTGAATCTATTGAATTGTTTAAAAGAAGTATTAATGTAAATGATGCTGTAAAAATAATAGAAAAGTATAAACATTTCAGAATAGAATATGTAAATAGACAGTCTATTGAAAGCAAGTGCCAAGTATATAAAATTCCATTAATCAACAGGAATTATATATATATTTCTAAACATGATTTGAAACGTATGATAGATGGTATTAAAGAAGTTTATGATAAAGAGTGCATTAATGGTAATGAACTTTTAGAAATATTGAATTGTAAATTTAAAGGGATTACATTTGGTTCAACTTCAAAACTTATATTCAAATTTATAAGAAATAATAATTTAGAAGTTATTAGGCGGAATTACATTGGGAATTTTATAACTCCTATAATGGATTTATATCCCAAGAGTACTATAGATAGAGTTATAGAAAATGTTGAAGCTCGTTGCAAAGAGTATGTAGTTAGATTAATAAACTTGTCTTTTGAAGAATATTATAATTTGCCAGTGAAAGACTTTAAAAGTCAATATAAAGAATTAACTACAAGTGAATTTAATGAGATTAGCGGATATAAAGATACTAATACAAAGTTTAGAAATTGTAAAAGAATTTTTAATGATACCAAAGTAAAATGTATATGGATACATCAAAGATCAATATACGTTTCAATAAAAGAATATGAGGAGTTTTTAGAATTTAAAAATAATTATGTTAACATTAATCATTTAAGGGAGAGTGGAATTGAAGTTAAAGGTTTTGTTAAAATATTAAAGAATAATGACTTCGAGATAATTAATTACAAGCAAAAAGCTTATATGCGTAAAGATGAAATTTTAAGATTTATAAAAATAAGAAGTTATTTATCAGAGATGGATAATGCTAACACAGTCTTTGATAAGTTTATGGTGAAATTTAATTATTTTGATGATAATAAAAAGAATCAGTTCGTAAAATTTAACAATACATATACTAACTTTGTGAGATTTATTAGCACAACTAATAAATCACTTCATGTATATGCTAGATTATTTAGCACATATAAATTATTGCTAGATTGCCTAGAAAAAGATTTAACACCAAAAAGCAAAGTAGAAAATAATAAACTCTTTAAAAAAGCTTTATTTCTTAGTGGAAACTCAATTGATGATAGAGTAGGAGTAATTAAATTTAGTAATTATTTAATAAAAAATAAAATGTTTGATATTAATAAATTAAGCTATATTAAAGAAAAAGTTCCTTTATTGGTATATGAAGAAGAAGGATTTATTAATTTATTAATTAAATTAATAGATATAATCGCAGATAAAGAAAATATTAAAAAGTTATATAGAAATTGGAATATATCAAGTGTAGTTACTTACGTATTCATACATTATTCGTTAGCATGGAGAAAAATGGATTTAGTAAATCAACTATACGCTCCTATATTACAGAATATTAAAGGAGTAACAGATGGAGAGTCGTTTATTAAATGGTTAGAAGACGGTAATATGATAACAGATAGGATGGCTAATGATATATGTGAGGAACTGGAAAAAAAGACGAGAAGATTAAATCTAAAGGCTTCTAAAAATAATCAACAATTAAGTTGTGTAATATCAAGCAGTTTTTCTAGGGAAGTTGCTTTATTGCTTTGCATAAGTGAAGCTAATAGACAAATTCATGCTAATAATATAAGGCGAAGCAGAAAGTATCAAGGTTTATTTAACCATAGATTTTTAGAACACAAAGAGATACAAAAAGTAATGAAAGAAAATTTTGATATTGATATTAATGTTGTTTTAAATGGAAGTTTTGATAATAGGAGAATGAATAAAAGTTTTTTGACTTTAGTAAAAGAAAAAGCTGAGGAGTTAAACTTAACTTACTCCTATTATTATGCACAAGTATCTCGAGGTCATAAAGCAACAGCAGGACAATTAGCAGAAACGACTAAGATATATCTAAAGAAAGATATAGATAAAGCATCTTTAATGGCTTTTTCAATGGGAACAATGGGAAGTGTAGTACATGCAATATTACAATTGATTAATAGTGAGTATAAATCTAAAAGCTTATTAGAACAAATTGAATTGCATAATGATTTAGGGTTAACGCCATATACAATAGAAAGAAATATTCAAAAAATTACAAATAAAATAGCATCAATGAAAAATGAGATAGATAGATATTTTCAATCAGGTGGAGAAAAAGAAAATTTTTTAAAAGAACTTCTTTATGGGCAAGGCTTTTATGGCATTAATGAAAAAACAAAATGTTTGCTTAAAATAACACGAAAGAATAAAAATGAAATTATAAGGATAAAATCTGAAAATTACATTAAGACAAACAATAAAATAATTGAATGTCCTGAAAGAAGAGATAGTTGTATCGGGTGTGATTATATGATTGCATTAAGATATTTTATTTATGAGTTTGAAAGAAGAGCTAATACAATATTAGATGAATTAGAAAGCTGTGAACATGATTTAGACAAAAAAATAATAATTTATTCGTTTAACAATAATTATATTCCTGTTCTTAACGACTTAGCTATGGTTTTGGGAGATGAAGTCAAAAATGTAATAGATACCAAAAGATTCATGCTATTGGTTGGAGCGTATGGAGGTGAATAATGAGTTCCGTAGTTATAAATGAATTAGATAATTTAGATATTATAATAGAAGAAAAGATAGATTTTAATTCAGTTGATGAGGAAAAATATGTAAGATTATTTGAAGAGAAAGTTTTAAATGGAATGATTAGGGCAGAATCAAATTTTAATGATAGTGAATGGGTCGTTATAATTGGTGGAGTAGAAAAAAAATTCATATTTCCTAATGAGATTGAATTTAAAAAAATGAGTAATTTATTTGATAGAGACCGCAAAGAATTTGAGTTAGCTTATAGAAGTTATATATTATTAAATGTACATAAGTATGCTGCATTAAGAGCTTTTAATTATAAAATGAGAAAAATAGCTGATAATAATGATACTTCAAAATTTGATAATAGAACAGGGGGGCTTTTCAAGGGATTTATAGAGTATGTTAAAGTGCCTTATAAAAAATTCAAGTATTTTGAAAAATTTGTTGATGAAGAATCTAAAGATAATAAAGAAAGGATTCTACCAGAATTTATTGATATCTTTAAAATGTCGGATATTATTAAGGATATAGTTGAAAACAAAAAGATTATAAATTATAAAGATTATTTACTTACTATAATTTGGTGGCAAATGTGTAGTATAGTACCATTGAGACCATCTGAATTTATCAGGACTATATTTAAATGTAATGCACAAGAAGGAGAGAATTTTTACTTGAAGGTTTTTAGAAGTAGAGCAAAAAATGGAGAATATATAAAAAATGCTTCTAAGATTGAAGAATATTACGAAGAAGACACGATAAAAATTGATAAATCATTATACAATTTGATTGAGGAATATAAATATATATTAAAAACTATCTTCAATTATACAAAAGAAAAGGAATTGTTTCCATTTGATATTGTTGGACAAAGCGGATACCATAATATGAATTCAAAAACTAAGAGAAAAACTAACTTAGATACTATAACATATAATGATTTAAAGGTGAACATAGAGAGATTTTATATAGATGTTGTTTATAAAGAATATGGATTTACTCCAATTTCTAAATATATAAAGAGAGATAAAGATGAAACCTTTATAGAGAAATTAACACCTTATGATTTAAGACATGTTGCCATAATAAATTTAGTTTTATTAGGGGTTGATGTATTAGAAGTTATGTATCTTGCAGGTCACAAGGAAATTAATACCACTTTTGGCTATTATAATCATGTGAAGACTTTCTCTAAAGGATATGCTTTAGGATATGCTAAAGTACACAATAAAGATCATATAATTAAACATATAGATAAAAATACAGATACGAGAAAAGAAGACTTCTCTAGAATAATGAATCAAATAAATAATGTAAATACTCAACCTAAATTGGTTAGAGGAGGGTATTGTTATTATCATGATATAGATAGAGACTTGAGTTTATGCTTAAAGTATGAAAGAAATCATGGAATGTGCAAATATTTTGTTGCTGATAGTAAAGAATATTATAAAGAAGAAATTGAGAAGGTTGAAAATAAATTAGATACTGATATAAAAATGCTTATTGAATTGATTAAAGATATGGATGGCATATGTAAATTTAACGAGTTATACCAAACTACGTCATCTAGAATTTCTAGATTGATATATAAATTATCAACTTTGAATACTAAGTTAATTAATTTTAGAGAATAAAAAAACGTTTTAATTGTAAAAAAAATATACTTAGATATTTGATTACTGTTTTAGTTAAATAATTAAAGTTATAAAAGTTTGCTTATATTAGTATGTAGAAGTTAACATAGGAATAAATAAATCTTATATTAATAATGAAAAAAGCTTTAAGTATGAAAATATCTCAGTACTTAAAGCTTATTTTTTCTTAAAAAGGTTGTCAGTAGAAACTTCCAAGGAATCAGCAATAGCAGAAACTTCATAATCAAGTACAGGTCTAGTTTGAGACTCGATTCTAGAAAGCATAGGCTCATCAATTTTTACTCCATGAAGATTAATTTTTGCAACCAGATCCTTTTGAGTTAAGTTTTTATTTTTGCGAATCAGTCGTACTCTCTTTCCAATAATATTTTTTCTTTCCATTTAAATCATCCTTATATAATTTATGTATTAATTTTAGTAAATTGTGCAAAATAAAAGTTGTGCAATGCACAAGTTGGTGAAATTTATTTTAAAATTTCAAGTGGGAGTGATTAAATTGGAAATGTGTATACCCTTAGTAAAAGATATTTCATTATATAAAGAAATAGCTAAAAATATAGTAAATCCGTTAGAGGTTCCTAGAGAGGCAATAAGTAATTCAATAGATGCAGAAGCAAAAAACATTAATATAGAGTTATATCGTAATAACAAGGGATTATTTTGTATAGATTTTATAGATGATGGTTGTGGTATGGGTCGTGATGAGATAGAGAGTTTCTTTAACTTGGGGGATTCAAGAAAAGATAATAGAAATATAGGTGAGAAAGGGTTAGGGACTAAAATATTTTTTAAGAGTAAAAGCTTAACAGTTATATCACAAAAAGAGAATAGTGAGCGAACAGTTGCCGTAATGAATGAACCTTGGCAAAATTTAAATAATAACAAAGTTCCTAGTTATACTTTAGATAAATCTAGTCCTATTATAGGGAGAAATGGAACTACTATAAAAATTGAGGGTTATTTAATTGATAATCCAGAAAGATATTTTAACTTTGATACATTAAAAGATTATATTTTGTGGTTTACTGCAGGGGGGAGTTTTAAGAACATATTTGCAACTTATCCAGAGTTAAATAGATATGTGAAGAATATGCAAGTAGCGCCAAGGATATTTATAAATGATAAAATACAACAGGTTAAAGAAGAAATAGCAGGAACACATCAATTTTATCAACCACAAGAAAACCCCCATGAAGATAGGGATGAAAAAGTTTATAAGAAATCGGTAAATTATTGTAGACACTTTGGTCCATACCATAGAAGTACTAATATTAATGGCGAATATGTTTCATTTCAAATGTATGGAACTGTATCTGGAGTGAATTGTAGAAAAGCGATATGTAAACTTAAACAGGCTGAACGATTAAAAAGTAGGTTTGGCATATACTTAGCAAAAGATTTTATTCCAGTTGTAAAAAAATCCAGTTTAATAACTAATTCTAATTATCATCATTTTCATTTAGTAGTAAATTCTCAAAACTTTGAGTTAACAGCAGATAGAAATAATATTAGTAATGAAGATAACCCCAAAATAAAATGGATTTTAAGTAGCGTAAAGAGAATAATAGATGAGGACATAATTCCTGTTGCAGATAGTGTTTACTTTGAAATGAGAAAAGAAGAAGAATGTCAATTTCAGATAAAAGAGAAAAATATAACATTGAAGAATAGGATTAATAATTATTCAAAGTTAGAAGGACTAGACATTGAAAATATATCAATAAAAAAGGTACCAGATAATGAATCTCAAGTTGCACTACTTTTAGCATCATTATTGAGTAATAAGACATTTAAGAAACATATTAAGTATATAGATTCCATAGCACATTACTCTCATCAATCTACAACCGATCTTATTTGTATAAGTCAAGAAGGAACTCCTTTATTAGTTGAAATAGAATTTTTATTAAGTAACATTTTTAAACATGATCATCCATATGAAACCTTTGATTGTATAGTTTGTTGGAGTGTAGATATTGAAATGAATGAGAAAAAGAAATTGATGGATGGAACTGAGTTAAAGCTAATATGTGAAAGTGAAAAATGGTTACTAAAGTTTGGAACAGATAAAGTGATACCAATTATTGAATTATCAAGTGTAATAAAAGAAGTAAAGGACTTAAATTTAATTGATAATATTATATAAGTATGAGACTTTATATTAATTGTAAAATGGTTTCAAAGTAAAAAATATATAACAAGTAAGTATGTAAGTGTTAAAGTCTTAGAACCTGTGATACTTTCAAAAATAGCATTAAAATATCCTAGTAAGGCAAAACAAGATACTTTACTAGGATTAGTCCATTCCAATGTGTGTATTTTTACGAATATTATTTGAGCGAGGTATAAGTTTTTCAATGCTTTACCTATCATTTAAATTTGTATTTGATAAATTATCAGATAAATATACTAAGTACCTTTGTAGAAAAGTAAAACTTGCTAATATACTTTTTTTAAGTAGTAGTATCTAATTATATATATATATTCTAATTAATAACCTTATCCTAAGTTTATCAAAGCGTTATATACTTATTTTTAAGCTTACATATTTATGTGGTTTTTCATAATTATTACTCTTGAATAGGGTAAAACTTTTGGTGAGTAATTAAAGTAAGTTAATTATTCACCATATAGCAGAAGCTTTGAAGGTGGATATTTATGAATTAGTTAAAGAATATAATGAGTAGTGTTAAAGTTAAAAAATATAGATAATGATTATTATTAAGATATTTAAACAGCTAGGTATATACTAGCTGTTTAAATATGTGGAAATATATGTATTATGTAACGATATATATTTTTATGAATAGATGGTATAATAATTAATATAAAGTGGACCACGGAGGCGGTAATTTTAATGGAATATAAATCTACAATTAAGTCCAGACCATATTTGTATAAAGAAACTAAGAAGGCTTCAAGTCTCATAAATAAAGGGATAAAGATTGAGGAGATAAAAGAAAAATCCATAGAAGATAATATTTTTCAACTAGAAAGTGAAGCTAGAAAGAAGGAAGTTGCATCAATAATTACTGCTAGATTAAAAGAGCTGGATGAATATATTATAGATAAAGTTGAAAATAGTAATGTAGAAACATCTAAAGTTTTAGTTTTATATGCAATAGTTAAGACAGATATGCTATTTTTTGAGTTTATAAATGAAGTGTATAAGGAAAAAGTATTATTAAAAGATTTATATATAAGAGATAAAGATTTTGGAGTATTCTTTCAAAATAAAAGAGAGCAAAGTGAGAAAGTGGCATCTTGGACAGAGTATACTTTTAAGAAGCTAAAACAAGTATACATAAGAATATTATTTGAAAGTGGACTTATCTCAAACCAAAAAGGTGATAAGGAAATAAAAGTACCTATTATAGATAATGATGTCAAAGAATATCTATATAAAATTGGAGACAGAGTATATATAAATGCAATTTTAGGGATTGTAGAGTAAATTGAATGGTAGGTGATAGCAGAGATGAAAAATATATATCAAAGGATTGATGAGATATTACCTAAAATAGTTGAACCTAATTTTAGAAAAAACAAGGGATTAGGTAACGAAATAGGTTTTTATATATTTGATTATAATCCAGAGGATGAGTTGTTAGTAAGAGATAGAGTTAATTTTATAAAAGAAAAGGCTAAGAATGCACATGGGTTAAATATAAAAGAGTTTGATTTATATGAAATTATATTAGAGTTATTAGAGTCTAAGGGATATCTACATAAAAACTTTCAAATGGAAGAAAAAAGAGGGAGTGAGCAAGTATTTAATGCTACAAAAAAGGCATTAAGACTTACTTTAGATAATGACTTAGTAGTTCAATATATTAAAGATAGATTAGCTGGTAGTGATATTGTATTTTTAACAGGTGTAGGAAAAGCGTGGCCTATAGTTAGATCACATACAATTTTAAATAATCTTCATAGGATTGTTGAAGAACAACCACTAGTAATGTTCTTTCCTGGCAATTATGATGGTGGATCACTTATGTTATTTAACCATCTAAAAGATGATAATTACTATAGAGCATTTAAATTGATTGATAAGTATTAAAAAGAGGGTGGAGTACAATGGATATTAAATTAAAATCAATGTTTTATAAGCCAATTGATAGAGATATCAAAGGGGTTATTAAGGTTGGTCAAGCAGATGATGAAAATATAAAGCAAGAATTAGAAGAGTATGTTGTAACTGGTGAGCTAAATAAGCATATAGATAGATTCTTTGAAGCCTATAAGGCTGGGATAATAGGACATACTGATAAAAATGCAGTATGGATATCAGGATTCTTTGGTAGTGGTAAATCTCACTTTTTAAAGATACTTTCATATTTATTAGAAAATAGAAGTATTGAAGGACAAAATGCTATTAATTACTTTGATGATAAAGGATTAGATAGTTTTATACTAGCAAATATGAAACAAGCAGGGGATATATCTAGTGATGTTATCCTATTTAATATAGATTCTAAATCAGATTCAGATAATAAGAGTAATAAGGACGCAATAGTTAATGTATTTAATAAAGTATTTAATGAAATGCAAGGTTTTTGTGGGTCTATGCCATGGCTGGCTGATTTAGAAAGACAAATGGTTAAGGATGGAGTTTATGAAAACTTTAAAACAGTATTTGAAGAGATTTCGGGAAGTTCATGGATAGAGGCAAGGGAAGATTTCTACTATGAAGAGGATTCAATAATTGAGGCCTTATCAAAAACAACAAAAATGAGTGAGGATGCAGCAAGAAGTTGGTATGAAAAATGCCAAGATAATTATTCACTAAGTATAGAAAAGTTTGCAAAGAGAGTTAAGGAATACTGTGATTCTAAAGGAAAGAATCATCATGTTGTATTCTTAGCAGATGAAATTGGACAATACATTGGTGATAGCAGAGATTTAATGCTTAATTTACAAACAGTTGTAGAAGATTTAGGTACTGCTTGTGGTGGTAAGTGTTTTGTTATAGTAACATCACAAGAAGGTTTAGATGAATTTGCGGTAGTTAAAGGAAGTGATTTCTCTAAAATACAAGGTAGATTTGATACAAGATTATCTTTATCATCTGCTAATGTTGATGAAGTAATTAAAAAACGTATACTTAGGAAAACAGAAGGTGCAACAAGTCACTTAAAAGCCTTATATGAGCAAAAGGAATCTATCATAAAGAACCTTTTAACTTTTACATCAGATACTGCTGAAATGAAGTTGTACAAAAATTCAGAGGACTTTGCCACTGTATATCCATTTATACCTTACCAATTCAATTTACTGCAATCAGCATTTAATGGTGTAAGAGAACATGGTGCATCAGGAAAGAGTTTATCAAAAGGTGAAAGATCACTTTTAGGTGCTTATCAACAAGTTGCTATAGATTTTATGAATTGTGATTCAAATATATTAGTACCATTTTCTGCATTCTATAAGACTATAGAGACTTTCTTAGATTCATCTATTAGATCAGTTATTATTAATGCAGAAAGAAATGATAGACTCGATAAATTTGACATAGAAGTATTAAAGTTACTGTTCTTAGTAAAGTATGTTAAAGAGATTACAGCCAATATCAATAATTTAGCAACTTTATTAGTAGATAATATTGATGCATCACAGAAAGAATTAAAGGATAAAGTTAATGAATCATTAAAGAAGTTAATTAGAGAAACTTTAGTTCAAAAGAATGGTGAAGAATATATTTTCCTTACTAATGATGAGCAAGATGTAAATAAAGAAATTAAAAACATGGCTGTTGATAATGGTGAAGCTATTCAAAAGGTTGGAGAAATAATCTTTGATGATATATATGGAGAGTCCAAGTTCAACTATTCAAAGAAGTATATGTTTACCTTTAATAAGATAGTTGATGACAGAACTAGAGGGCCTCAAAATAATGAAATCGGAGTTAAGGTAGTAACTGCTAACTTTGATTTAGTTGGAGGAACATCACAAGGAGAGTTAAAACAAGTATCTATTAGAGAAAATAACGTAATTGTTAATATTGCTAAGGATGTTAATTATCTAGATGAAATAGAAAATGTTTTAAAAATAGATGCTTATCTAAGATTAAAAGGTGGTACAAAATCTACTACTACAATTGAAGATATAAAGAGCAAAAAAGGTAGAGAAAGAGAAGAAAGATTAAAGAGAGCAAAATTCTTGATAGAAGAATCTTTAAGAACTGCAGAAATTTATGTAAATGGAAGTTTACTTGATATAAAAGAAAAATCAGGTGTTGATAGAATTAATGAAGGATTAAGAGCCTTAATAGATTCAAAGTATAATAAGTTAAACTATGTAAAAGAATTTAAGGATAATACTAAGGACTTATTCGATATTATGTATGCAAGACTAAATCAAATGTCTTTAGTAGACACTGATCCAAATAGACTTGCGGTAGATGAAATTAAAACACATATAGAAACTAGTACATCAAGAAATCTTCAAGTTACCGTTAAGAGTGCTCTACAGAAGTTTTCAAATGCCCCATTTGGTTGGAAAGAAATTGATATACAAGCTATTATAGTTGTTTTATTTAAGACGCAAGATATAAAGGTTGTATTAAACAATGAAGTGTTAGCACCAAATAATAGGGAAGTTGTAAACTATGTAACTAAGAGAGACTATGTTGATAGAGTTATCTTAAAAACTAGGGAAAAGGTATCGACTAAGTATATAGATGCTTTAAAGGATTTGAATAAAGATTTATTTGGATTCTCTTCAATACCTGCTGATGAAGATGGAATGATGAGTATGTTTAAAGAACATAGTATGACAGAACTTCATAAAGTTGAGTTAATGCTAAATAACTTTAGTGTAATAAGTAAATATCCAGGTGAAGAGACTCTTAAAGAAGGTAAAAAGTTATTTACTGAAGTTATTGAAGTGAAGGATACTTTAGAGTTCTTCAAAACTGTTTATGATTTAGAAGATGAGTTCTTAGATTATGTAGATAAAATAGATAATATTAAAGGATTCTTCTTTAAAAAGGAGAATGGTGTTGTAGATACAAATTCTAAAGGCGAACAAAGACAAATCTTTGATAATGCAATAGAAAAGTTAAAAAACTATAATGACAACAAAGAATATATAGTAAATGATGAGATAAAGGAAATTATTGAGGAAATAAGGGCTATTTTAAGAATGTCAGAACCGTATAGTAAAATACCTACAATTCCTTTACTTATAGAAAAGTATAACAATAAGATTTTATCATTATTAGAAGAAGAAAGTGTTCCAGTATTAGGGTTTATTCAAACTTGTAAAAATGAAGTTATGGAGACCTTGGAATGTTATGAGTTTAAAAATAAATTTATTAATAGAGTTACTGAAGACTTTGGAAATTTAACAAAGAGAACTGAAACAGCAAGTAGTTTTGCAGTGCTTTCATCGATGTCTGATCTTGCAGAGAAGTTAAAGGTTAGATTTATAAGCGAAATAGTTGCAGAAGATGAAACCTTAAAGAGAATAAAAGCAAAAGAGATTGAAGCAGCAAATAGAGTTAATGAAACACCACTAACAAAAGGAACTGATACAACATATGTAGCAGAGCCAGTAAAACCAGAGCCTAAAGTTGTAATAAAAACTAAAACTATAAGTATGAGAGAATTAGTTAAAGGGCAAAAGGTTATTAAGAATACTACTGATATAAATGAAGTTGTTGAAGCATTAAGAAAAAAATTAGAAGAAGAGTTAGAACAAGATACAATTATAAGTTTAATTTAAGTGAATAAGGGAAGTTTATACTTCCCTTATTTAATGTGAAAGGATTGTAAGTATGGATAAGAATAAAATAAAATCCTTTGCTATTTGGGCAAGAAGAAACCTAATTGCAGCAGTTAGTGAAAAGGCAAATAGAATAGGAATATCAGAAAATAAAATAGAAGAGGCAACAGCAGTACAAGGTGGATTTATATTAGAAGGTAAAGATGAGATATTTCAACTTTCAAAAAGCGATAGAGATGCATTAGTAAATCAAGTAAGTGAAAAAGGCTTTGAGCAAGTAATGGAGGAAGTAGCATATACTTGGTTCAATAGATTTATGGGACTTAGATATATGGAAGTTAATGATTATCTTCCTACAGGTGTTAGAATACTTTCATCATCAATTGAAGGAAAAGTAGAACCAGATGTATTAACAAAGGTATCAGAGATTATTGACGAATTAGGGTTAAATGCTATTGAAGTATATGATTTATTAGATACAGGAGATACCTTAGATAGAGAAAAGGCATATAGAATTATTTTAGTTAAGCAATGTAATGAATTAGGTAAAATAATACCTCAAATGTTTGAGAAGATAAGTGACTATAGTGAACTTTTACTACCAGATAATCTATTAGAAGAGGGTTCTGTTATAAGAAAAATGGTTGAAGATATAGAAGAATCTGATTGGCTAGAAGAAGTAGAGATAATAGGATGGATGTATCAATATTACATTTCAGAAAAGAAAGATGAAGTATTTGCAGCCTTAAAGAAGAATGTAAAAATAACAAAAGAAAATATTCCAGCAGCAACACAACTATTTACACCAAAATGGATAGTTAAATACATGGTAGAAAACTCACTAGGAAGACTATGGCTTGAAGGTCATCCAAATGAAGAACTACAAAAGGAATGGAAATACTACTTAGAAGAAGCACAGCAAGAGCCAGAAGTAGAAGAAGAGTTAAAGATAATAAGAGAAGAACATGCAAGGTTAAGTCCTGAAGATATAAAAGTTTTAGATCCATGTATGGGGTCAGGACATATATTAGTTTATGCTTTTGATGTTATTTATGCAATTTATAAAACAGCTGGATATTCAGAAAGAGAAATTCCAAGACTTATACTACAAAATAATCTTTATGGATTAGATATAGATGATAGAGCAGCGCAATTAGCATCCTTTGCATTAATAATGAAGGCTAGATATTATAATAGAAGGTTATTTAGAGAAATAGAAAGAGAAGAGATAGACTTAAATCTTTGTTCAATACAAGAAAGTAACGGAATAACTGAAGAGGTTATAGAGTACTATGCTAATGGAAATGGACAGTTAAAAGAGGATATAGAATATTTAGTTAAAGTGTTTAATGACGCCAAGGAGTATGGTTCTATATTACAAGTTGAGGCAGTAAATTTTAAGGCTATTAAAGAAAGATTATCTGAAATAAGCGAAGATCAAAACTTGATGTTTGGAGATTATAGAGTATTACTTTTAGATAAGTTACCTACAATAGTAAAACAATGTGAGGTTATGAGTAGGAAGTATGAGGTTTGTGTTACTAATCCACCGTATATGGGGAATAGAGGAATGAATAGTAAACTATCTAAGATGGTTTTAAATAATTTTAATAAATCTAAAATAGATATGTTTGCAATATTTATTGAGGTGTGCAACAGATTATCAGGCACTTTTAGTGCGATGATTACACAACAATCATGGATGTTTTTGACTAGTTATGAACAATTACGAGAAAGTATTTTAAGGGATGTAAATATTGAAAGTTTAATTCACTTAGGGCCTAAAGCGTTTGACGAAATAAAAGGTGAGAAGGTAAAAGTAGCATCTTTTGTATATCGAAAAAATAGAATTAATAGTTATAAACCAACATTTATTAGATTAACTAGTTTTAATAACCCTAGTGAGAAAGAAAATCAATTTTTCAATGCTGATAATAAATATATTAGTATAAAGCAAGATGATTTTGAAAAAATATCTGGAAAACCAATCGCATATTGGGCTAATGAATATATGCTTAATATTTTTATTAATGGAATTAAATTTGAAAGAGAGATTGATTTGACTGGCAGTCAACATATTACTGCAAATAATGAAAAATACCTTAGAATGATTTGGGAAGTTAATCAACAAGATCTATTCAACAAATGGATAACTTATGCTAAAGGTGGAAACTATCGAAAGTGGTATGGTAATATTGATATGGTAGTTGATTGGTCTCAAAACGCGATCGATTTTTATAAAAAGAATAAGACTTCAAATATGATAAAGGAAGAGTATATATTTAGAAGTGGGATAACGTGGACTGCAACTACAACTTCGAATTTTTCAGCGAGATTTTTACCTAATACTGGAGTGTTTGATAAAAAGGGACCCTCTTTATTTGTAAAGGATTCTGATATGTTCAATATTTATATTGCGTATCTTAATAGTACGGTGGTGAATTATATTTTAGCACTATTTAGTGATGGTATGGACTACCAAAATATTGATATAAAGAGATTGCCGATTGTTGATTTTAAGACGCTAGATATAGGGAAATTAAATTGTGTAACAAGAGAAAATATTTCTATAAGCAAGAAAGAATGGGATTCATTTGAAACATCATTAGATTTTAAAGTTCATCCATTATTAAAATTACTTGATAAAAATGAGAAATATAAATTAGAATCTATATTTCTTATTTGGGAAACTGAGTGTGAAGAGTCTTTTGAGCAATTAAAGAATAATGAAGAAGAGCTAAATAGAATATTCATTGATATATACGGATTACAAGACGAATTAACTCCAGAGGTTGGAGATAAAGATATTACTATTAGAAAAGCAGATAGAGAAAGGGATATTAAAAGTTTTATCTCTTATGCTGTAGGTTGTATCTTTGGTAGATACTCTATAGACGGTGAAGGTCTTATTTATGCTGGTGGAGAGTTTAAGGATAAATGGAATGTATATGATAAGAAGGTTAGGAAGATTGAAAAAGATGAGGATGGAAATGTTATTTCAGATTTATGGGTAGAGGCAACTTTTGTTCCGGATTTAGATAATGTTATTCCTATTACAGAGGATGAGTATTTTGAGGATGATATAGTTTCTAGGTTTATTGATTTTGTTAGAATTGTTTATGGCACTGATACTCTAGAAGAAAACTTAGATTTTATAGCAGATTCTATCGGTAGAAAATCTTCAGAAACTGCTAGACAGGCAATTAGAAGATATTTTATTAAAGATTTCTATAAAGATCATTTAAAGGTTTATCAAAAAAGGCCTATATACTGGATGTTTGAGTCAGGTAAAAATGATGGATTTAAATGTTTAGTTTATATGCATAGATATAATGATCAAACTGTTGCTAAAGTAAGAACAGAATACCTTCATACACTACAAAGAAAATATGAATCAGAAATCAATAGGCTTCAATTAGTTGTAGATTCAGAAGAGTATACTGCAAAAGATAGGACTGCAGCTAAGAAGAAAATTGATAGAATTTCTAAGCAGTTAGAAGAGTGCAAAGAGTATGATCAAGTTGTAGCATATTTAGCAAATGAAAAGATATCCATTGATTTAGATGATGGAGTAAAAGTAAATTATGATAAATTCCAAGATGTAAAGGTAATAAATTCAAAAGGTAAAGAAGTTAAGATGAATTTATTATCAAAAATTTAAATGGATAATGGGAGAGAAAATATGGGATTAGATATTAAGCAAAAAGTGCTATTTCTATTTATTCTGAATATCAGAAGGACCTACCCAATATAGATGGTAACGTAAAAGCTAATATTTTAGGGATTGATAAGTTTTTAATGTAGCTATTGAGAAGATTGAAAATGAGTGATTAATAAATGGTAGTAATTTAGTTAAAGGTGGTTCAAGTACAGTTTGGAATACATTAATGGTTAATTTAACTCATACAAAAATGACTTCTGATGGAATTAGTTATATTGAAGAAAAATTAGGTATAGACAAGACATTAACTGGTGCTGAAAAGTTTAAGCATGTTTCTATAAAGGCTGCTGAATGAAATGGGATCAGTTTAAGGATATTGCAGCTAAGACATTAAGTGAAATTATTAAAAGTCAGTTTTAAAATAGAATATTACCTCTATAAAATTTATAGGTAATACTTAAAGGTGGGGAAATATGTTTAAAATATCAGAAGAGACAATTGAAGTTATGAGGAGATTCTCAGAATCAATGAGTGACATTTCTAAAAATATAGGTAAAGGACTAAGTATTTTTGTTGAAAGATTGCAAAAAATTGATTTTCAGAGAATATCAGAAAATTTAAGTTTATTTGTTCAAGCATTTGAAAAACTTCCTGAAAGGGAAAGACAGGTAGTTGATGAATTAACTAAGTGTGCATGGTATATGAATAGTAATACCAGTTTACATATGACTGGTCAAATTCTAAATTTAAATAAAGATGATCCAAAATATATTGAAAATATAGACAATATAATGCTTGGCGATTTGAAAGAAGATGAAGAAAAAAATTATGATTGGATTTTGAATTCTTTTGAGAATAGAAAATCAATACTAGAAGATGCATTAGAAGACCATAAAATAGGTAGATATAATTGTTGTATACCAGTTTTTCTAAATCAGATAGACGGAATAACAAGAGACTTGTTTGGAATAAATAAGAGAAATAATTTTTTTAAAAAAGTCGAAGAGTGGAAAAGTGACAGTAAAGGTAAAAAAACTAGAACCGGGTTAATATATCCATATACAAAAGAGATAGCAAGTGAGTTAAGCAAGAATATTGAAAATGATGAGGGGTTTCTATATTCCTTCGTAATATATCCATTAGAAAAGTTATCTTGTTTATGTTATGACTCTGATGATATTGATAAGCATATAGATAGTGGCGTGATATACTGTAATTTTAGCAGACATGGAATTATACATGGTAGAGATATATCATATGGAACAGAAGTAAATAGTTATAAATGTATCTCAATACTTCTATATTTATGTACGTTAAAAGAAATGTTAATAGATAAAAATGAGGTGAGTTAGTGAATTTACAGGAAATAAGAAACTTTCTAAAAGAGTTATTTTCCAAACCTTTAGGTGATGGAAAGACTCGTCATATTGTATTTTGGTATGATGAAAGTGAAGACTTTATCGAAGATATAGATACCTTTGATTTAGAAGGTATTAAGGTAATTAAATTAACAGAAAACAATGCCTTTTGGGCAAAGTATCATATAGAAAAAGAGGATGCAATAAGCAATTTATTAGTTTACTCTAACATGAAAAAGCCAATTCCACATGAGGATTGGCTATATGATATTTTTTGCTATAGTGAAGAGTTCTCTACTGATAGAGCAACAGTAATAATGAGAGAGTTAAAGGTACAGGATTCTTCATTAAAAGAAGAATTTAATCTTTATAATATTTTCTTTAAAAACAAAGAAAGAATTAATAACTTTAAAAATCTTAATATCCAAGGTTATACAAAAGAGAAGGTCCATTTAGGAGTACTTTCTGTTTTAACTAAGATAAAGATGATGGATATGGAAGAGATTATAAAGGCTATCCTTAAAGACTACTTAGATGGAAGTAATAAAATATATGAAGATATAAAGAAGTTTGGTAGCGTTGATGCATTATGGAGTTTACTTCAAAAATATTATGGATACAACTTTGAAGAGAAAAGTTTAGAAAGATTCATGGCTATGTTACTAGTTACTAACATGAATGAAACTATTAAGTTTGAACTACCAAAAGTTTTTGCACCATTTATATCAAAGAAAGATACTAACTGTATTGTATTTATAAACCACTTTATGAATAATGAAAAAGATAGTGAAGCCTATGGAAAGATGCAAGAGTTAGTTGCAAAGAAGTTAAAGATTGCACAGTTATTAGAAAAGCATGATTCTGAAACTTTTATAAACTGTGATGAATTTGAAGTTATGGATAGATTAATTTTATCAAGAATAACTAATCTATTAAAAGATGGAGTTGAGGAATACGATAAGTACTTAAGTCTTTTATCATCACGTAGAACATTACATTATTACAAGAAGTATGTAAGTGAATATAAGGCTATAAAGTGGGCTATAAATCTTTTAAATAAAAAGAAGGAGTTAGGTGGAACTATTAAAACAGAAAACTCTTATAACATGGTGAAATCATATATTAAGGATTATTTCTATATAGATAAAGCCTATAGAAAGTTCTACTACCACTATGATAATTCAGAAATAAAAGATGAATTAAATGAGTTAAAGGATACTATAGAAAATGTATATAATAATTGGTTTTTACAAGAACTATCAATTAAGTGGAATAATGCTCTATTTAATCAAAATACTTGGAGAATAGATGGGTTAAAGTATCAGGATAGATTCTATAGAGAAAATATTAAATTTAAAAGTAAGGAAAGAGTATTTGTAATAATATCTGATGGACTAAGATATGAGAGTGCAGAAGAGTTAAACACCTTACTTACAAACGAAAGAAAAGGTAAAGCAGAATTAGATTATATGCAAGGGGTATTACCTTCTTATACTAAATTAGGAATGGCATCATTATTACCAAATAATAAAGTAGAAATTAATGATAAATATGATGTACTAGTTAACGGGGTCAATAGTAATGGTACTGATAATAGAAATACCATATTAAAGATGGAAAATGAAAAGTCTTTAGCAATTACTTATGATACTGTTATGGATATGAAGGATGCTGAAATTAGAAAAGCATTTACTGGATTAGAAATAATTTATATTTATCATAACACAATAGATGCTAGAGGGGACAATGCTAGTACAGAAAGAGAAGTTTTCAAAGCAACATCAGATACTTTCAAAGAAATACTCATATTAGTAAATAAACTAGTTAACAGAGTAAGTGCTGCAAATATTATAATTACAGCAGATCATGGATATNNGATATCTTTATAAAAGAAGTGCTATGGAAGAAAGCAACAAGTTATCAGGTATAAAACTTGAAGATGGTGAAGATAATAGAAGATTTTTACTAACTTCTGCTAAAGAACATGTTGAAGGAACTATTACATTTAGTATGGATTATTTATTAGGAGATGATTCTAATAAATATGTAATTACACCAAAAGGAACTTCAAGATTTAAAGTACAAGGAGCAGGTGCTAACTATGTTCATGGTGGAGCAATGCCACAGGAGGTAATAGTACCAGTAATAACATTTAAAAATGATAGAAGTACCTCATCAAAAAATGAAATTAGAAAAGTTAAGATATCATTAACAAGTATTACTAGAAAGATAACTAATATAATAACTTACTTAGAGTTCTTCCAAGATGAAAAGATTCAAGACAAGGTAATATCACAAAGAATTAAATGTTACTATGAGGATGAAGAAGGAAATAGAATTTCTAATGAAAATATAATTATTGGAGATTCAAGATCAGAAAATCCAGTTGAGAGAACTTATAGAGAGAAGTTCGTATTAAAGAGTATGCCATATGATAAAACAAAGCAATACTTCTTAGTAATACAAGATGATGAAGATGCAAATGGATTCTATGAAAGAATACCATTTAATATTGATATAGCAATAGTTGATGATTTTGGGTTTTAAAAGTTAAAGGGGATGTGAGTTATATGGAACATTTATTAATTACTTATAGTGCAGAATGTGCACAAAAGGGTCATATTGACCCTAATTTTACACAGCTTATTTATGGAAATAGCAATAAAAATGGTGATATTATAAAAAAAAGGATAAAGACAGGTGCAATAATTTTCTTCAATGCAAGAATTGGAGATAATAGATATATAACTGCATATTTTTATGTTGAAAAGGTATTAATTAAGGGAGTTCATGATAGTGAAATTGATGGATTAACCTGTGATGCCAAGACAGATGAGATAATTGTTATTGGGAATAGAAATAACTCTAAAGTTTTAACTGCACCATTATTATTTGATAAGAAATTACTTAAGCAACTAACTTCATATGAAGCAACAGAAGAGTATTTTAATAGTAAGAGCTCTGAATTAGAAGCAATTAAGGATAAAACACTTAATCCTAAAATAATTACTGAAGTAGAAAAGGAATTGTTGATTAAGTTATGTAAGAATAGAGGATAATGTGGTGGTGATAGAATGGATGAGTTAAGTATGAAACTTAACCAGCATTTTGCTGGTAAAGTTGTTAGAAAAGATTTAACACAAAAGTTAAAGCAAGGTGCAAACGTACCTATATATGTACTTGAGTATCTTTTGGGGATGTATTGTGCTACTGAAGATGAGGACAGTATTAATGCTGGTGTGGAAAGAGTAAAAAATATCTTATCTGATAACTTTGTTAGACCAGATGAAGCAGAAAAGATTAAATCTAAAATAAGAGAAATGAGTAGATATACTGTCATAGATAAATTAACAGTTAAACTTAATGAAAAGAAGGATGTTTATGAGGCAGAGTTTTCAAATTTAGGTTTAAAGAATGTTCAAATAGATGCTAAATACGTAAAAAATTTTGAAAAACTATTAGGTGGAGGTATCTGGTGTATTGTTAAAATACAATATTTCTATGAAGAGGGAGTAATAAATCAAAATCCATTTATCATAGAAAATGTTACACCTATACAAATGCCTAATATGGATATGGAAGAACTGATTGAAGGTAGAAAACAATTTAGCAAAGATGAATGGATAGATATTCTTATGAGAAGCATAGGTATGGAGCCGACACAGTTGGAGAATAAGGTTAAGTGGCATATGTTACTTAGAATGGTTCCATTATGTGAAAATAACTATAATATGTGCGAGCTAGGACCAAGAGGAACAGGAAAATCACATTTGTATAAAGAGATATCACCAAATTCTATTTTAGTATCAGGTGGGCAAACTACTGTTGCTAACTTATTTTATAATATGTCACAGAGAAAAATAGGATTAGTAGGAATGTGGGATACTGTAGCTTTTGATGAAGTTGCAGGGATAACCTTTAAAGATAAAGATGGTATTCAAATAATGAAAGACTATATGGCATCAGGATCTTTTGCAAGAGGTAAGGAAGAAAAGGCTGCATCTGCATCAATGGTCTTTGTAGGTAATATAAATCAAAGTGTAGATGTGCTTTTAAAAACATCACATCTTTTTGAACCATTCCCAGAGGCTATGGCTTATGATAGTGCTTTCTTTGATAGAATGCATTACTATTTACCAGGTTGGGAAGTACCTAAAATGAGACCAGAGTTTATAACAAATAGTTTTGGATTTATAACAGATTATCTTGCAGAGTATTTAAGAGATATGAGAAAAACAACTTATGGGGATGTAATTGATAAGTTCTTTAAACTCGGAAATAACTTAAATCAAAGAGATGTTATAGCAGTAAGAAAAACAGTATCAGGTTTAGTAAAACTGTTATATCCACATGGAGAATATTCAAAGGAAGATATTGAAGAAATCTTAAGATATGCTTTAGTTGGACGTAGAAGAGTTAAAGAACAATTAAAGAAAATAGGTGGAATGGAATTTTATGATGTACATTTCTCTTATATAGATAATGAAACTATGGAAGAAGAATTTATTTCAGTTCCAGAGCAAGGTTCAGGTTCACTAATACCAGAGGGAGCTTCAAAAGCAGGTCATATTTATACTATTGGATTAGGTGATTCAGGTATGATAGGTGTGTATAAATTAGAAGTTGAAGTTGTTGGTGGAACTGGTAAGTTTGAAAAGACCGGGCTAGGATATGATAGAGAGGCTAAGGAAAGCATTGAAACAGCATTTCGATTCTTTAAGGCTAACAGTAGAAGTATTAGTGCTTCAATATCTACTACTGCAAAAGATTATCTAATGCATATACAAGATGTTAATGGGGTAGGAATGACTTCAAGCTTGTCATTAGCAGCAATAATAGCAATGTGTTCAGGAGCATTAAATAAGCCAGTACAAAGTCAATTAGCAGTATTAGGTTCTGTAAGTATAGGTGGAACAATAAATAAAGTTGAAGGCTTGGCTAATACATTACAGGTGTGTTTTGATGCAGGAGCAAAAAAGATATTATTACCAATGGCAAATGCACCAGATATACCATTAGTACCTCCAGAATTATTTGCTAAATTTCAAATAATGTTCTATAGTGGCGCAGAAGATGCTGTATTTAAAGCATTAGGAGTTCAATAGAATAAAAGAGCATAGAATTTATCTTACATTAATAAAAAGTATAATAGAGAGTGTAAAGTGAGGTTATAAATATGAATCAAAATATTATTGAGATATTAAAAATAGTTGTACCAGTAGTAGGAACTATTTTAGCAGGAATGTTTGCGTATAATATCAAAAATAAAAACAGTATAAAGAATAAAAAGTCTAACAATATAAATAATAGTACAAACACTAATGTGCAAGGAAATAATTATGGGATAAATAACAAAATAGAAAAATAAGAGAGGTATTATGGGTATAAAAGAATTTTTTGAAAATATGACAGATAGATTAAAAGTATCTGCTCAAGTTAAAAATAAAGAATCCAATAATGTAGTTGACTCTCCATATTCAAATATTCAAGGAAATAATTTTGGAATTGAAACTGTTCATGGGGATAAAATAACTCAATTTAATACTTTTAATGTAGTAGCAAATAATGAAATTGTAGGACAAGAAATTGGAAGTGTAGATTTAGAAGTTGATATAAAGAGAATAAAAGAAATGCCGAATTATTCATATAGTTTAAAAGCAATTGAAGAATATAATAAATTATTAATAGTACATTATCCTAAGCATATAAGTAATGATGATTATATAAAAATATTAATAAATATATGTTATATATATATTAATAGAAATGAACTAGATAGTGTTAATGAATTTATAGTTAAATTAGATGAAGTATGTAGTGATTTAAACAAAGATGTTATAAAGGTTAAAAGTTTAATTTTATTTAATAGTCAAAAATATGAGTTAGCATTAGATATGATGAATAAATTAGAATGGACTATAGAAGAGGAATTTGAGTATGTATTATATAATTCATTAAAATGCCTTAATAATTTAACTACATATAAAGAATTTAAAGATATAGTGTTAGTGAAAGAGTTGATTGAAAAGAATACATATCATCTTGTAGCAATTGTGGCTAGAAGTTTAAATGAGTATGAAGATATGCATATATATTCAAATAAGGCTTTTGATAACAATAAAGATATGCATTCTAAATTTCAGTATGCTCATAGTTTATATGATTATGCAATTAAGAATTCTATAGATGAAAATAAAGTTTTACACGATAAAATCAATTATAAATATTTAGTGGATACAAAGTTATTATGTGAAGAAGTACTATCATTATCACATCAAGAAAGAGATATGAAATTATATAAAGATTGTATGATATTATATGTAAATACATTATCATTGCTTGGAAAAATAAATGAAGCAATGGAAAGTTTGAAAAGCATAAAATTTGTAGAAGATAACGATGAACTTTTAAATTTTGAAGAAAGATTAAAAGTTTTAAGTGGTCAACAGGATGATGGAAATAATATTTTAAGTGAATCAGATATATTTTTAAAAGATATACTTAAATTATGGGAAGAACAAAAATATAGTGAGACTATCTTGAAGATTGAATCAGTGTGTTGGAGTAAATACAGGAGCTATATTAATATACATTGTATTTTATTAGAATGTTATATAGAAAATAAAGACTATTCGAATTTTATTAATCATTTACGTAGACTAGATATAATTGAGGTTGAATCTAATCTATTGATAAAAGTTCAAGTTAAATATTATATATCAAAAGGAGATTATGAAAAGGCTGAAAATTATTTGTGGCAAAGTATAGAAAAATATAAGGATCCAGATTCATATTGCTGGTTATTAAGCTTATATGATGAGCAAGGGGAAGTAGAAAAATTTCAAAAGTTAATTGAAAGAATATTAAGTGAAGATAAATTTGTATTAGAACTAGAATATATAAGGATATACAGTTATTATTTTAGATTTTTATTTAAAAATAACTTATATTACAAAGCGTTAGAGGTATTAAATAATTTTTGTAATAAAGATAGATTTGGTAATGAGCAATACATTAAAGCGAGTATAAATATATTTTCTAGTTTAGGAAGATATTTTGATTCAGCATTAGAATTAGAGAAATTATATACTATTAATAATAATTATGAAACATTATTTAATGCCGCAAATGAATATTTTAGGTGTAATGAACTTGACAAGAGCTTGGATATATTAAATATATTGGAAAAAAGCGAAGTTAAATTTTTAGAAAGAGTATATATTATGAAAAGTAATATTTACATATTGAAGAATAATTTAAATGGTGCTTATGAGTACGCAGAAAAAGCAAAAGAGTTAGTTATTGATATACCGCGTTCAGAGGTTCATAATTTTTTTGTTGGTAGAAGTTTAAGATGTAATAAGATAGATAATGGAGTAGTTCATATAAATGAATTCAGAGAATCATATCCAAAGGTAGATGATTGGTTTAAGTGTGTTAAGAGTATAGAGATTGATGAAGATGGAAATGAGGAACTTTCAGAAGAAATTAAATCATTTTTAAAAGAACATTCACGAGGATTTAATGCCTTATTAGAGATGTTGAGAGAAGGACAAGTAGGGCTGTCTCTTATATCTAAATATAAAGGTTATACTATAAATGAGCTGATTAGATGGAAAGATATTTATAATATAAAAGTTAATATTAATAGTGGAAATATTGATGAAATGTCAAATGAAATTAATAGTATATCAGAAACTATTGTTTTAGATGCATTTACATTATATATACTATCTGATATTAATTCTCTTGAGTTACTTAGGGAGTTTAATGATATAAGGATATGTAATTCTACAATAGAATATTTAAATTATGTACTTTTGAAACAAGAGGATGATAAGGTAAGGGAGATACTTACGTTTATTAAAAATGAAATTAATATTAGAGTAATACCATTTAATAATCATTGTATAAATGATTTTGAGACTGAATTTAGGAGAGGTATAGATGATTTTATATTAGACTCTATATTATATGCTAGGGATAATAGATTTAGTTATTGTTATGGAGAAGTTTTTATAAAGCAGATATGTAATGGTATAGGTACAAATAGTATAAGCTTAGTTTCATTAATTAGGAAGTTAGGTGAAATTAAAGGATTTAAAGCGATAAGCAAGTTGATAAATGGCAATTTTACATTTATCAACTTTACATATAAGGATATGTATTATTTAGCAAGAGAAAGTAACTTCACTAAAAATAATAATTTAGACAACTTTTTTAAGATTAGTAAGGGGGGGGATATTCCTACATTCATAGGACAATATATAATGTTCATTTTGTCCCTATACTATTTAAACAGAGACTCATTTGATTTGTATTTTGAAATATATATAAAGGCTATGGAATCATTATATAGAAAATCAAATTATTATTTGTTTATAAATACTGATATTGCTAATGAAATTTATGGAAGTTGGAAATCAGTAGATAAAGATTTATACTTAATTGGTAATGACCAATATATGAAGGGCAAAATTATGAAGCTATCAGCAGAAATGGCTATAAATACTATATTTAGTCATTTTGAAAATGAAGAAGAATTTAAGTATTATTATGAATTAAGTATTAATATTGCAGATAACAAGTTAATTTATAGTGCTCTTACTAACAAAGATTTAAGAGGATTAATAAATAAAGATAAAATTAAAGAAATAATAAAAGATTTATAATGAAATAATAAAAAGATAAATGATTGTTTGGAGGAGAAAATGATGATTAATAATTTAAAGTTAGACAAGGAATTAATATTGAAAATAGCAAAAGAAATATTGGAATTTGATAGCCCTACAGGATTTTGTTTTGAAATAATTAATAAAATAGAGGAATTAATAAATAGTTATGGATATAAGTTTGAAAGAACTAATAAAGGATGTGGAATAATTACTATAGAAGGAGATAGTAATGATAAAACAGTTGGACTTTGCGCTCATGTAGATACGTTAGGTGCAATGGTAAGATCAATTACACCTCAAGGAACTTTAAAGTTTACTATATTAGGAGGGCCAATAGTAGCAACATTAGATAGTGAATACTGTAAGATAAGAACAAGAAATGGAAAAATTTATACAGGAACTTTTTTGAGTACAAGTCCTGCAGCACATGTTTTTGAAGATAGTAAATCAAAGCCTAGAGATGAAAAAAACATGGAAATTAGAATTGATGAAGTAGTAAAAAATAAACAGGATGTTTTAGATTTAGGAATTGATAACGGAGACTTTATATTTATTGACCCTAAAACAACAATTACGGAAAGTGGATTTATAAAATCAAGATTTATTGATGATAAAGGAAGTGTAGCAGCTTTAATCGCAATGTTAGAACTGATGAATAGAGAAAAAATAAAACCGAAGTTTACAACAAAAATATTAATTTCAGTATATGAAGAAGTTGGACATGGCTCAGCATATATACCAAGTGATATTACAGAATTAATAGCAGTTGATATGGGATGCATAGGTGATGATTTATCTTGCACAGAATATCAAGTAAGCATATGTCCAAAGGATTCAAGCGGGCCTTATGATTTTGGTATAACTACAGAATTAATAAACTTGGCAAAAGATAATAACATAGATTACGCTGTTGATATATATCCTATGTATGGTTCAGATGTAAGCGCTGCATTAAGAGCAGGAAATGATGTAAGAGGAGCGCTTATAGGACCAGGTGTACATGCGTCGCATGGTATGGAGAGAACTCATTATAAAGCATTAGAAAATACAGTTAAGTTATTATTAGCTTATTTAGTTGAATAAAAACTAGAGTAATCTTTGTTGGCTACATATAAGGAGTGAAAAAGATGGCTAGACCTAGAAAGTTAAAAGATCAAGATTTAGTGGAGATTTTGGAAAAATACATGAGTGAAACTCCGTATATCACTACTCTTAAATACACTGATTTAGCTAGATTTGCTAATGAAAATGGATATGAAAATGTGACACATCAAGATTTTTGTAGAAATAAACTGGTAAAAAATTTTGTTAGTGAGTTTAAGAAGCAAAATAAATTAACTACATATTCTAATTTGAAGTTAGATAAAATTAATAAATTAACTTTTAATGTAGAAGACATTGTTGAGAAATATGATAGAGATAAAAAGCAGTTAATAAATATTTTTAAAGTGTTTCAATCAAATTATTATAGAGCTTTTGATAAAATGGAAGAGTTATCAAAGGAATTAAGTAGCGCTAAGGAAAAGCTTAAGGAACAAGAAAAAAGTATAAAACTACTTAAAGAGCAAAAATTAAAACTTAGGAAAGAAATGGATGATATAGAAGATAAATATAGAACTTATAAAAAAGAAGATAAAAATAGATATATTCATGCTACAATAAAAGATTTAATAGCTGAAAGTAATATAACTATAAAATCTGAAGAAGATATTATTGATTTGCTAAAGAATTTTGGTATTAAAGGTGAAGATTTAGTGGATGAAGATTCAACGTTGAAAAAGTTATCGTCAACAAAAGTAGATTATGGAAAAATAAATAAGTCTTCCAAAGAAGAAAAAAATATATCATTTAAAGATATAAAAACGAAATTAGATATTCCTGATTTTTTGAAATAAGTTAAAAATGTTGGTTTGAAAAGTAATATGCATTTATACAACTTTTTTAAAAATGTAAAAATGAAATGGTTACACACAGCAGATTGTGCAAAAGATTCAGGTGGCCCTTATGATTATAATATGGTAACTGACTTAGTGAATTTGGCTAAAGGTAATCAGTTAAAATATGTAGTTGATATTTATCCTATGTATGGATCAGATGTTGGAGCAGCGCTTCATGGAGGAAACAATATAAGAGGGGCTTTAATTGGGCCTGGAGTTCATGCATCTCATGGAATGGAGAGAACTCATAGCGAAGCTTTAGAAAATACTATTAAACTTTTATATCTATATTTAACTAAATAAGTTGCATTTTTAATATATTGTAGTATAATATTAGTAAGAAGTAATATTCAATGTATATTAATTGAAATATAAATGAATAATATAAATGCAGGCTCACTAGCTGAGGAAATCGTAATGGCCGATTCGGGCACTCCCCTGTTAAAAAAATAATCGTGAACGGTAGCCATTAATAAAAACTCCTTAACGGGAGTTTTTATTGCGTCTAAGGAGAAAAGATGGATATAACTGATATACAAAAATGTGCTGATTTTTATAAAACAGAATATATGGAGAAGTTTTATATAATAACAACTTTTTGTGGGAATGGTTTTGTATTAGTAGCTGAAAAAAGAAATTTTCCTCATTTGATGGGAATTAAAAATCAGGTATACAAATCAAATGGTTACAAGAATCCAAGTAAACTATATGATGATATAATAAGTGGAGTGAGGGTGTCAAATAGGATAATAAGTAATACTATTTCAACTACATCAAAAATGTATAAGAAAGCTTTAAATTTTAATAAATCTACAGATATATTTTGGCATAATACAGGACCACTAGCTGTTAATTATAATGAAACTTTAAGTACGACTAAATTAAATAATGTTTCTCTTTTATTAGTAGATATAAGCTCAGGCTACATGACTGGGTGGATTGAAAATACAGATATATTATTAAATTCCGAAAGCAAACTAAAAAAGTACTGCTTTTGTACATGGATTGATGAGACTGGAGGCTCTCAATCTCAAAAAGAAAAGTACATGCCTTCTCAGAGTATAGAAATCATTAAAAATGTATTGGCATTTGACAAAAATTCAAAATTAGTTAATCAGAAAACTTACTCATACAGTAGTGATCAAAAAAGAGAGATTTTATTATCGATTGAACGTAATGGAAGCAATTTAATGTTAGATAATAAAAATGAAAGATATTATAAGGAGATTGCAGTAAGAGATTCTATTCACTGTAAGATTAATGGAATTACATACTAATATAAAAATTGTAATTAAAATTAAGATTAACATATTCATTTTAATTAATTTCTAATAATTAAATTTTGAAAATTAATTAAAAAAGTAGCAGACTGATTAAACAGTCTGCTACTTTTTTAATTGGAAGATTTATTTATTCATTCCCATAAAAACTTTTTCTGGTGTTATAGGAAGGTGCCTTACATTTACTCCAACAGCGTTATAAACTGCTGCTGCAATGGATGGCGCAGGTGTGTTTATAACTATTTCACCTATGGATTTTGCACCAAAAGGGCCAGTTGGCTCATAGCTTTCTTCAAAATCAACTATTATATTACCGATATCTTTTCTTGTTGGAATTTTGTATTGCATAAAGCTGTTGCTTTGAAGTCTTCCATTAGGATCATATTTAACATCTTCATATAAGGCTAGGCCTATTCCTTGAACTATCCCACCTTCAGCTTGGATTTTTGCAAGTTTTGGATTTATTATAGTTCCACAGTCAACTACTCCAACATAGTTTAATAAATCAACTTTTCCTGTTTCTTTATCTACTTCTACTTCTGCAAAACCAGCCATAAATGGTGGTGGAGTAACGTCACTTCCATGATTTCCAAATCCTATTAGATGTTTGCCCTTAGGACCAACAGTTAATTTCTCTGCTAAATCCTTAAGTGATATTAGCTTATCATGAGTTTTAGATTTAACTACATCTTCTGCTAATTGTAATTCATCTTTAGGAATATCTAATGCTTTTGAAGCTTCTTCTAGAATTTTAGTTTTTAAATCTTCAGAGGCTTTAACCACTGCCATACCTGTAACATAGGTTCCGCTTGATGCATAAGAACCTGGATCATAAGGAGTTATATCTGTATCTGCTGCAATAACTGTTATGTTTTCCATGGAGGTATCTAGTACTTCAGCTGCCATTTGTGTAAGGATTGTATCGCAGCCCATTCCTACATCTGTAGCACTTATTAAAAGAGTAAAGTCGCCTTCCTCATTTAATTTAACTTCAACAGAAGAAGTGTCTATATGAGCGATTCCTGAACCTTGCATAGTTATAGCCATGCCAACTGATCTTATCTTGGTAGGAGAAACTTCTCTAGATGGATATTTTTCATCCCAATTAATAAGAGCTTTACCCTTTTTAATACAATCTTCTAAGGATATACTTTGAATTGGTTTTCCGTAGGCCTTTGTAGTTTCTCCATATTTTACTAGGTTTTTTAATCTTAGTTCTATAGGATCTATATTTAATTTTGCTGAGAGCTCATTCATAGCAGATTCAACTGCAAAGGTTCCTTGAGTAGCACCGTAACCTCTAAAGGCAGCTCCTATAACTTTATTAGTATAGACTGCTTGGCCAAAGAATCTTGATGCTTTTACCTTGTTATATAAAGGAAGAGTTTTTTCAGCCACTAAACCTAAGGTTGTAAAACCATGTTCTCCATAAGCTCCTTGGTCAGATAAAGCATTTATATCTATGGCATTTATGGTTCCATCTTTTTCGGCACCTATAGTAACTTTGATTCTCATAGCATGTCTAGTATTAGTTGCCTCAAAATTTTCTTTTCTTTCATATATTATTTTAGATGGTTTTCCTGTTTTTAAGGTAACTAGGGCTGTATATATTTCAACTACAGAGGTTTGTTTACCACCAAAACCTCCACCTACCCTAGGTTTAATTATTCTAATTTTACTAGGGGATATCTCTAATGCTCTAGCCAATTGTCTTTTTATGTGGAAAGGAACCTGAGTTGAAGATGTTACTACTAATCTTCCCATATGGTCAAGATAACTAAAACTTCTGAAGGTTTCCATCATTGCATGAGCTTGTGCCTGAGGATAATATGTGCTTTCAACTACTACAGGGGAATTATTTATAGCCTCATCTACATTTTCTCCAAAGGAATCGTTTCTGGTACATACTATATTTCTATCCTTCTCCATTCCTGTTGGAAAGTTTAGATGAATATCTTCTTCTGGGTGAATTATTGAATGATGGTCTATAGCTTTTTCAAAATCTAAAACAGGCTCCAATACTTCATATTCAACCTTAATCATATTCATGGCCTTTATAGCAGTTTTCCCATCTACAGCAGCTATGATAGCTACTTCATCTCCAACATAACGAACTAGTTCATCTAGGATTAAGTTATCATAAGGGGATGGTTCAGGGAATGATTGACCTGCTAAAGTAAAGCGGGTTTTAGGTACATCTTTATGGGTGAATATACATTCCACTCCTTCAAGTTTTTCAGCTCTTGAAACGTCTATGGATTTTATCCTAGCAAAAGCATGAGGGCTTCTTAATATTTTAATAACTAAGGCATTTTGTAGTGCTAAATCCTCAGTATATACTGGTTTTCCTGTAACTAAAGCTAAACTATCTATTTTATTAAAGCTTTTTCCTACTGACTTCATATTACATTACCTCCAAGTATTTTTTTACTGCTCTAAGTTGCCCCATGTAGCCTGTACATCTACATAGGTTTCCAGTCAGATAATGAATTATTTCTTCTTCAGTAGGATTTTTTAGCTCATTTTTCATAGCGATTACTGTCATTATAAAACCAGGACTACAGAATCCACATTGTTCTGCACCTTCATTTGAAAGAATTTGTCCAAACTTTTTAGCTTCCTCTTGAGCTCCTTCTATAGTGACGATTTTTTTATCACAAGCTTTTAATGTAAGTAAGGTGCAAGATAATAAAGGAGAGCCATCGATCCAAACTGTACATAAACCACAGCAGCTTGTATCACAACCTTTTTTAGCTCCAAGATATCCATTTGCTCTAAGTGTATCTATAAGCATATCATCTGGTTCAACTTGTAATTTATGATTTTTACCATTTATATTTAAGTTTACTAACATTTTATTACCTCCATAATAGCTCTTTTTACTAGTACTTTGCTTATAGCTTGTCTGTATTCATAAGTAGCTCTCATATTGGTTCCAAATATAAGTTCAGAGCTCATTATATCTAGAGCTTTATTTAAAGAAGCCTCGCTAAAGCCTTCCTTTGATAAAAACTTTGACGCATCTATAGAGATTTTTGCAGTGGCAGGTCTAGCCCCTACAACTATTTTGAAATCATCATTAAGTTTAGATACAGTTACATTTAATATAGGATAATCACTTTTTGAATTTCTTAAAGATTTATAACTAGCTTTTCTATCATTTTTCTTTATATAAATTTTAGTTAATATGTCTTTTTCATAGGGTTTTATTAAAAAATCTTGAAGGCTTAGTCTTCCACCTTTATATAGCTCTACTTCTGTATCAAGGGCTAATAAGGCAGTTATAAAATCAGAAAAACCGTATTTTGAATAAACTGAAGCCCCTACAGTTACTATATTTCTAAATTGAACCCCAATAATATCTTTAACTGCTTCTTTTAATACTCCATTAAAGTAGCTGTTTAATGCTTCACTTGTTTCTATATCTCTAAATGTAGTTGAAGAACCTATTTCTATATAATCATCAGTTTCATTTATGTAATTAAGGTTAAGCTTTGAAAGGTCTATTCCTGTACCTATCCTTTTTGACCCCATTTTTAAAAAGGCACATCCTCCTAGAATGGTATTAGTCTTTCTAGCCACTAATTTATTGTAGGCATCTTCTAAGGTTTCAGGTTGAAAGAATTCTAACAAAGTAAACATATATTATACTCCTCCTAAAAAACTTTATATTAACACGAATGTTTTCAAACTATTTTATTATATCATATTCAATAAAGACGTACATATATTAATTTTTAATTGGGTATGTTCAGATTTATTATCCTGTTGTATAATAAAAAAGGTCTTGTTATCACTTTGATAAAAATATATTGAGGTTTTAGAAGGAAAAGAGTTGGGATTATAATTATCAATAAATACAATCTTTTATATCAAAATGATNNATCATTTTGATATAAAAGATTAATAAAAAATTTATTAGAAAAATAAATAATTAGAGAAATGGAATACTTTTAGTGGTAAAAATGCATAAATATAAGTAATAAGTACCCTATGTTAAACCATATTAATTCATATATTCCTTAAATTACATATTAGAAAAGTTGGCACGGGAATTGCTCTATATATTTATGCAGTTTAGTTAGAATCTTTATTTGATAAATGACTATTATTTTATGCCATTAAAAATTAATAACGAATATTATTATAAGCAAGTTCAATGAGGAACTTTAGAGCTTAGAAATTGATTTTTTATTGTATTTCTAAAACTCAAAGTCTCTTTTGAACTTGCTTTTTTATTTTTAATAATAATATTGTCATTTAGAAAGATAGGGAGGTAAAGGTAGCAATTGTTAATCAAAATTTTAAGTATTTAATTAAGGGGGAAAAAACATGAAAAAATTTCTTAAAATCTTTGCAACAGGTTTAGTTGCAGCATCATTAGCATTAACTGGTTGTAGCACATCTTCGGGGGATTCAGGAAAGAAAACTGAAGAAACAAAAAAGGATATAAAAGTAGGATTCTTATTATCAGGTCCAATTACAGATGGGGGATATAACTTCAATCACAACAAAGGTAGACTTTACCTTGAGGAGCAAACTGGAGTTGAAACAATTTATAAAGAATCTGTTAAAGAAGATTCAGCTGAAGTTCAAAAAGTAGTAGAAGATATGATTAGCCAAGGTGCTAACGTAATAGTTGGAGCAAGTTTTGGATTTATGGATGGTATGGTTGCATCTGCAAAAGCTCATCCAGATGTAAAGTTCTTACATGGTGGTGGACATCAAACAGCAGATAATTTATCTAACTACTTTGGTAGAGAGTATGAGGCTAGATACTTATCAGGTATAGCTGCTGGTATGAAATCTAAAACTAAAAAACTTGGTTTTGTAGGAGCATTCCCAATACCAGAAGTTATAAGAGGTATTAATGCATTTACTTTAGGAGCACAATCAGTAGATCCTAGCATAACTGTACAAGTTGTTTGGACAAATACTTGGTATGATCCAGCTAAAGAAAAAGAAGCTGCAAAAGCTCTTATTGCAAACGGTGCTGATGTTATAGGACAACATCAAAATACAGCAGGTGCACAACAAGCAGCAGAAGAAGCTGGTGTATTCTCAGTAGGTTATAACATAGACATGAGCGAAGCTGCTCCAAAAGCTAACTTAACTTCAGACATATTTAACTGGGGAGTTTATTACACAGCTCAAATAAAAGCAATTCAAGATGGTACATGGAAATCTGGAAGCTACTGGGGTGGAATTAAAGATGGTCTAGTTGATATAGCACCACTTACAAGTAATGTAGCAGAAGGAACTAAAGAGAAGATAGAAAAAGCTAAAGCAGCAGTAGTTTCAGGAGAAAACAAAATATTTGTTGGACCTTTAAAAGATCAAACTGGAGCAGAAAAAGTTGCAGCTGGAAAAACTATGACTGATGATGAAATCTTCTCTATGAACTGGTTTGTAAAAGGTGTAGATGGAACTATTCAAAAATAATTAATATGGAGTGATACTTTATGAATTCAGAGTTAATTGCTGTAAAAAGAATAACCAAGACATTTGGAAAAGTTGTAGCAAATAACAATGTTGATTTCAGCGTAAATGCCGGTGAAATACATGCACTTTTAGGTGAAAATGGGGCAGGTAAAAGTACACTTATGAATATGCTATCTGGAGTTTATACTCCAGATAGTGGTTCAATATTCATACATGGAAAAGAAGTTACTTTTACCTCACCTAAAGATGCTATAAAAGCAGGAGTTGGAATGATATATCAACATTTTAAGTTAGTAGAATCAATGACTGCTATACAAAATGTATTGTTAGGACAAGAGAATAAATTATTTGTTAGTCAAAAGAAGCTTTTAGATAAAATTAATGATATATGTAATAGGTTTGAGTTAGATATAGATGTTAATAAATATGTTCAGGATATGTCTGTTGGGGAAAGACAAAATCTTGAGATATTAAAGGTATTATATAGAGGTGCAGATATTCTTATATTAGATGAACCAACATCGGTTTTTACACCACAAGAAACTAAAAAGTTATTTAACATTATGAATAAAATGAAAAAAGAGGGTTGCGCTGTTATATTTATAACACATAAATTAGATGAAGTTATGGAGGTTTCAGATAGAATCACTATATTAAGAAAAGGTGAGACAATCTGTACTGTTGATAAGTTGAATACAAATCCTAAAAATCTTACTGAACTTATGGTGGGAAAAGAAGTGGATTTATTTATAGATAGGGTAGAATGTGAAGCTGGAGAAGTAGTTTTAAAGGTTTCAGATTTAAGTGTTTCAGGTAGCGACAAGATAAAGCTACTAAAGGATGTAAGTTTTGAGATAAAAGCTGGAGAAGTATTAGGTATAGCGGGTATAGCAGGTTGTGGTCAAAAGGAGCTTTGTGAAGCTATAACGGGAATATGTAAAATAGATGAAGGTGAAATAAACTTTAATGGAGAAAACTTAGCTGGGAAAACTTCCAAAGAATTTATGGAAAGAGGAATAGCTATGAGTTTTATTCCAGAGGATAGACTAGGAATGGGTTTAGTTGGAGCTATGGGAATAGTAGATAATCTATTATTAAAAGATTATAGAAAACAAAAGGGTATGTTTGTTAATAGAAAAAGTTTAGTAGATAAGGCTAAGGATATAGTAGAAAAGCTAGAGGTTAAAACACCAGGAATATATTATCCTATAAGATATCTATCAGGTGGAAACATTCAGAAGGTTTTACTTGGAAGAGAATTAAGCTTAAATCCTAAACTTATAGTTATGGCTTATCCAGTGAGAGGTTTAGATATAAATACTTGCTACACCATTTACAACTTAATAAATGAGGAAAAGAAAAAAGGCACCTCAATTTTATTTGTTGGAGAAGATTTAGATGTACTCATTAAACTTTGTGATAGGATTATGGTTTTAAATAGTGGAAATGTAACTGGAGTAATTGAGGCAGAAAAAGCTACTAAAGAAGAAATTGGTCTTATGATGGTATCAAGCGGAAATAAGGATGGTGATAAATATGCTAGTGAGGCTAGTTAAGAGAACAGAAGTAGATAATAAAAAAAGTATGCAGATAAGAGTACTAGCAGTAGTTTTAGCTTTAGTTATAGTAAGCTTATTACTTCTTTTTCTTAAATTAAATCCATTAAGTGTATATGGCACAATGCTAAAAGGCGCTTTTGGTTCTGCTTATGGAATAAGACAAACAATAATTCAAGCAATTCCTCTTTTGATTGCTGGCTTAGGAGTATCTATAGCCTTCAAAATGAAGTTTTGGAACATAGGGGGAGAAGGACAGATAATGATGGGAGCTTTTGGAGCTGCGCTAGTAGCTTTAAATTTTCAAAGCTTACCTAAACCATTATTATTGCTACTAATGCTTGTAGTAGGTGCTGTTTTAGGTGGAATATGTGTGTTAATTCCAACATATTTTAGAGTGAAATATAGAACTAACGAAACTATCACTACCTTAATGATGAATTATATAGTTTTGAAATTCATAACTTACTTACAGTATGGGCCATGGAGAGACAAAAATTCTTTAGGCTTTCCTAAGATTCCAAATTTCTCTGATAATGCTATTATGCCTAAACTTTTTGGGGTTCATATAGGATGGATTATAGCTATAATTTTGGCTGTTTTAGTATATATTTATATGAACTACACTAAAAAAGGATATGAGATTTCAGTAATCGGAGAAAGTGAAAATACGGCTAAATATGCAGGGATGGATATAAAGAAAACAATTCTTGGAGCGCTTTTCTTAAGTGGGGCAATCTGTGGAATTGCAGGAGTTATACAAGCTTCAGCAGTAAGTCAGACTTTATCTGTAGAGGTATCAGGTGGAGTAGGTAATACAGCAGTTATAATAGCTTGGCTTGGGAATTTAAGTTCAATAGGAATAAGCATAGTAGCTGTACTATTTGCAGCTTTAGTGTCCGGTGCAAGACTTATACAAACAGCCTATGGAATTCCTGAATCTGCAGCTTCATTATTGCAAGCAATTATACTTTTCTGTGTACTTGGAAGTGAGTTTTTTGTAAGATTTAAGCTTATATTTAATGGAGTATCTAAAAAAAGAGAAAAAGTTCAGGAGGTGGTATAAATGGATTGGATTACGAATTTTTTAGCAGCAGCAGTTATCGCAGGAACACCCCTTCTTTTTGGAACTTTAGGAGAAATAATAATAGAAAAAGTAGGAAATCTTAACCTAGGGGTTGAGGGGTTAATGCTTTTGGGTTCAGTTATGGGCTTTATGGTAGGACTGAGTACTGGAAATCCATTTATTGCTTTAATTGCAGCTATGATTGCAGGAGCACTAGGGGCATTAGTATATGCTTTTTTAACTGTTACTCTTAGAGCTAATCAAACTGTTTCAGGTTTAGCTTTAACCATATTTGGAACAGGATTATCAAGTTTACTTGGAACTAAACTTGTAGGGCAAGTAACTCCAGATAGTATAAAGGCATTTTTTAAACCTGTTGCCATTCCTTTATTATCAAAGATACCAGTTTTAGGTACAGCTTTATTCAACCAAGATCCCTTTATTTATTTAGGATATATATGTGCAATAGTCCTAGGATTATATTTATATAAAACCTCAAAAGGGTTAAATGTTATAGCTGTAGGAGAAAATCCAGCTGCTGCAGATGCTGCAAGTATAAATATTAATTTATATAAATATGTGCACATTCTTTTAGGTGGAGCTTTGTGTGGACTTGGAGGAGCCTATCTTTCACTTGTATATGTACCTGCATGGCAAGAGAATGTTACAGCAGGTCGTGGGTGGATAGCTGTGGCTTTAGTTATATTTGTAGGATGGAATCCATTTAAGGCTTTAATAGGAGCTTATTTCTTTGGAGGGTTAGATATATTAGGATTTAGAATAAGTAGTCCATTTATTAATCAATATTTGATTGCGGCTATTCCATATATAGCAACCTTTGTAGTTCTTGTAGTGGTTTCTATGAGAAATTCAAGAAAAAATTCTCCTCCTAAATCTTTAGGACAATCATATTTTAGAGAAGAGAGATAAAAGATCTTAGAAAAACAAATTAGTTTAGAGGTTGCTGCAAACAAATTTGCAGTAACCTTATTTTTAAATCAGTAAGTTAGAGTTGATTATGAAAAATAGGGGGTGATTATATGCTTATTGATGAAATAAGTAAACCTGTTAAGAGAATAGATGTTGAGGATAAGATTAAAGGAAAAACGGAATATTTGGCAGATATGCACTTTGAAGACGCTTTGTATGCAAAAACTTTAAGATCTACAAAGGCAAGAGCAGAAATATTATCAATAGATATTCCGAGGCTTCCAGAAGGGTATTATATAGTAGATAAAAATGATGTGCCTGCTAGAAATGGGGTTAAAATAATAAATTATGAAATGCCATTTTTTGCAGAGGATACAGTAAACTACATTGGGGAACCGCTTTTACTTTTGGTCGGACCTGATAAAGAGACTGTTGAGGAATTAATAACAGAGATAAAAGTTAATTATAAAGAGTTAAAAGGAGTTTTCTCCATAGATGAATCTGAAGCCCTAACCGAAGTTATATATGGAAAAGATAACTGTTTTATAGAATATAATTATGGAAAAGGTGACCTAGATAAAATTGAAAAAGAAGCAGCCTATGTATTTGAAAAAGAATATACAACTGGATATCAAGAGCACATATATTTAGAAACTCAAGGTATGGTTGGAACTTATGAAAATGGACGAGTTAAGGTTATAGGCTCTATGCAGTGTCCTTATTATGTTAAAGATGCAGTAGTAGATGCTTTAGGTTTTGATTATGATGATGTTCAGATAGTTCAAAGTAATACTGGTGGAGGTTTTGGAGGAAAGGAAGAATATCCTTCTTTAATAGGTGGGCAAGTTGCTATTGCTGCATTAAAGATTAAAAAGCCAGTTAAGCTTATATTTGATAGGGATGAAGATATTCAATGCACAACTAAAAGACATCCTTCACAAATTATTTTAAAAACTTTTTTAGATAAAAATCATAAGATAATAGGTGTAGATGCAGATGTTAAATTAGATGGTGGCGCTTACATGGGGATATCTAATATAGTTTTACAAAGAAGTATATTTGCAGCCATAGGTGTATATGATGTTGAAAATATAAAGGTTAGAGGAAGAGCTTTTGCTACTAATAATATTGTGACAGGAGCCTACAGAGGTTTTGGAGCACCGCAATCTTTTTTTGCTACAGAAATGCACATGGAATATATGGCAAAGGAATTAGGAATAAATTCTTTGGACTTTAAGAAAAAGAATTTATTGAAAAAAGGAGATCTATCTTCAACTGGTGGGGTATTTAGAGAGGATATTGTATTACCAAAAATAATTGAAACTATAGAAGAAATGTCTTCATATAGCGAGAAATATGAACAATATAAAAAGAGTGATAAATATAAGGGAGTAGGAATGTCTCTATTTTTCCATGGAGGTGGATTCACTGGAAATGGTGAAAGGGATATTATAAAGGCAAAGGTTAAGCTTAAAAAATATAAAGATGATAAAGTAGAAATTCTTATATCTAACGTTGAAATGGGACAGGGAGTAACTACTGGACTTAGGAAGATAGTTGCCCATGCTTTAGAGATACCATTAGAAGATATAATATATGCAAATCCAGATACTGATAGGGTTCCAAATTCAGGACCTACAGTTGCTTCAAGAACCACAATGATTATAGGAAAACTTCTTCAAAATGCGGCTATAAAGATGAAAAAAGAGTGGAAATCTGGAGAAGAGATAGAGATTATGGAAAAATATAAACATCCAGAAGGGTTTAATTGGGATGCAGAAGCTTTAGTTGGAGATGCATATAATACTTATTCATGGGGAGCTAACGTAGTAGAGGTTGAAGTTAATCCTATAACTTATGAAGTAGATATAAAGGGTGTTTGGGCTGTTTTTGATATAGGCAAGGCTATTGATGCAAAGATAATAGAAGGTCAGATAGAAGGTGGAGTTGCTCAAGGTTTAGGTTATGCAGGCATGGAGGTTATGAACTCTAAAGAAGGAAGATTAATTCAGAGAACCAACACTGATTACGTAATACCTACAGCGAAGGATCTACCTAAGATTCATAATAAGTTAGTTAACACACCTTATGATTACGGTCCTTTTGGAGCTAAAAGTGCAGGGGAACTTACTTTAATAGGAGCAGCATCTGCTTATGCAATTGCAGTACAAAATGCAATAGGAAAAACAGTGAGCCAGATTCCTGTAACCCCTGAGTTAATAATGGAGGTAATAAAAAATGACAAAAATTAAATTCAATCTAAATAATAAAGAGGTTAGTATTGAAAGCAATCCATTAAGACGACTTTTAGATGTTCTGAGAGAGGATTTTAAATTGATAGCGCCAAAAGAAGGTTGTGGACAAGGCGAATGTGGAGCCTGCTCTGTAATTATAGATGGAAATCTTATTAATTCTTGCTGTGTGCCTTTAGGTAATGTAAATGCAGCTAAAGTTATTACAATAGAAGGCCTCGTAGATACTAAAGAATTTAATATACTAAAGGAAGCATATGAGGATGCGGGAGCTGTTCAATGTGGTTTTTGTACTCCAGGAATGATAATGGCATCATATGCACTACTAACTAAAAATAGTAGACCAAATGAGGATGAAATCAGAGAAGGAATATCAGGGAATCTTTGTAGATGTACAGGATACGATAAAATAATCGAAGCTATTAAGTTAGCTTCAAAAAGAGGTGATACTGTATGGTAATAAGTAAAGAGGAGAACTCTAATATAATATTGTATTTACCAGAAAGTTTAAAAGAGGCTTTGGAGGTAATAAGTAGAGAAGAGACTATAATATTATCTGGTGGCACAGATCTTATGGTAAGAAGGAAAAGACCCTCAGGACTTATACCTAGGTTTGATAAAAATACCATCTTTGTTGCAAACCTAGCAGAATTAAAAAAAATATACACACTAAGAGATTATCTTCATATAGGAGCTGCATGTACATTTTCTGAAATTAGTAACTATGAGTTAATTCCTGATTACTTTAAAATTGTAATTAAGGATATAGCTTCACCAGCTATAAGGAATGTAGCAACTATAGGAGGGAATATCTGTAATGCTTCGCCAGCTGCTGATATACTTCCATTACTTTATGCTTTAGAAGCTGAATTAGTAGTTGGAAGTTTAAAAGGAGAGAGAATAATATTTATAGAAGATTTTATTGCAGGTCCAGGAAGAAACATATTAAGCGGCGATGAAATTCTTAAGGAAATAAGGATTCCAATGGCTAATTTTAATGAGTATTATTATAAAAAAGTTGGAACCAGGAAAGCAACAGCTATATCTAAATTATCTTTTATAGGTTTTTTAAATGTAGAAGATGATGTGATTAAGGATGTTAGAATAGCTTTTGGAGCAGTGGCACCTACAATAGTTAAGTCTAAAAAGATGGAGAATGAACTAATAGGTAAGAATATAGACAATTTAGATGAAATAAGCGAAGAGGTAATTGAGGAATATTCAGATTTAATAAATCCTATAGATGATCAAAGATCAAATAAAAACTACAGGAAACAGGTAGCAATAAATTTATTAAAGGATTTTCTAAAGTTAAAATAGGCTCTTCACGTATAGAGTGTATAATGATTAATAAATTGTACAATTATAATAAAGCCCTTTTAAATTTTAAATTTATAATATAAAGACGTCATTGTATAATTAAATTACAGTGGCGTTTTTGTGCAATAAAGTGAAACTTAGCTTCAGAGGGAGTTTTAATCTCCCACTGAAGCTAAGTTGAACTTATCTAGGGTCGTGCCACTGTTATCTCCCGCTTTAATAGAAGATGGGAGAGTTACAGTGGCTAGACATCAGAAAATATTAAGGAGTGTTGATGTATGGATATTAAAAAGGATTTGCCAGAGATTTTTGAAGATTTTTCTGAAGCAAGAAAAAATGGGTTCATAATAGCAAAAGAACTTAAGGAGAAGAACATTCCTTTAATAGGAACATTTTGTACATATATGCCCCAGGAAATAGCTATGGCGGCTGGAGCAGCAGTAGTTTCTCTTTGTTCAACCTCAGATGAAACTATAGGAGATGCGGAAATGGATCTTCCTAGAAATCTTTGCCCACTAATAAAAAGTAGCTATGGTTTTGGGAAAACAGATAAGTGTCCTTATTTTTATTTCTCTGATTTAATTGTAGGAGAGACAACCTGTGATGGAAAGAAAAAGATGTACGAGTATTTAGGTGAATTTAAAGCTGTTCATGTTATGCAGTTACCTAATACACAAGTTGGGGAAAAAAGTTATGAATTATGGAAAAGTGAGATAATAAAACTAAAGGATTTGTTAGAAGATAAATTAGAACTTAAAATTACAGAAGATAAGCTTAAAGAAGCTATAAACTTAAAAAATAGAGAAAGAGTAGCCTTAAAGAATTTTTATGAAATTGGTAAGTTAAATCCACCAGCTATTTCTGGAACGGATATATTGAAGGTTATATATGGAGCTACTTTTAAGTTTGATAAAGAACATTCTATAGAAGAGCTTTCTAGTTTAACTGAGAGAGTAAAAAGAGAATACTCACAAGGGAAAAGACTAGATAGTAGACCAAGAATATTAATAACAGGATGTCCTATAGGGGGAGCTGCTGAAAAGGTAGTAAAGGCTATTGAAGACAATGGTGGTTATGTAGTTGCTTTTGAAAATTGTACAGTTGCTAAGGCAAATGAACTTTTAGTAGATGAGGATAAGGATGTATTTGATGCCTTAACAGAAAAATATCTTGCAATAGGCTGCTCTTGTATGAGCCCTAATGAAAATAGAAAAACTTTATTAGGAAAGATGATTGAAGAGTATAAGGTAGATGGGGTAGTAGATGTAATACTTCAGGCTTGCCATACTTATGCCGTAGAAACTCTTTCAATAAAAAGATTTACAAATAACAATTATAAAGTTCCATATATGGCAGTAGAGACAGATTATTCACAGTCAGATATAGGACAGGTAAATACAAGAATGGCAGCATTTATAGAAATGTTATAGGTGAAAATATGTATTCAATAGGAATAGATTCAGGTTCTACCTCAACTAAAGGAATATTATATAATGGGAATATAGTTAAAAAGATAATAACTAAAACTACTTCAAGGCCTAGAGAAAGTATGATGAAGATATATTCAGATTTATCTTATGGACTTGAAGATAAACCTTATGTAGTGCTTACTGGTTATGGGAGAGAACTTGCGGATTTTGGAGATAAGAAGGTTACTGAAATTACCTGTCATGGAAAAGGTGCTAAATACCTTTGCGAAAATACAAAAACTGTAATAGATATTGGTGGTCAAGATAGCAAGGTTATAAAACTAGATAGAGATGGTAATCTTACAGATTTTTTGATGAATGATAAATGTGCAGCTGGGACTGGAAGATTTTTAGAGGTTATGGTAAAGACCTTAGATGAAGAATTGTCATCAATAGACTCTCTTACAAAAGGGGTTAAGCCGTATCCAATATCTAGTATGTGTACCGTATTTGCAGAATCAGAAGTTATAAGCCTAATTGCTAAAGAGGTTCCAAGAGAAGAAATACTATCAGGGATTTTATCCTCGATTGCAAAAAGAACAGCTACCTTCGCATCTAAATTAAATATTGAAGAAGGTGTGTTTTTCTCTGGGGGAGTTAGTAGAAGCGAAGAATTTAAGAGAAGATTAGAAGGATTTATAAATAAAGAAATAAGGGTATCTCCTTTATCCCAATATGCTGGCGCAATAGGAGCAGCGATAATTGGGTATGAGAAGCAATTTAAATTGAGGAAGTGAATTTGTATGAGCCAAAATAACGTGAAATTTACCTGTGGCGGTGGATGTACAGCTAAGTTAGGTCCAGGTATGCTTAAAAGTGTATTAGATAAGATTCCTAATAAGTTTGATGAGAATTTATTAATAGGCTTTGATAGCTCAGACGATGGAGCTGTATATAAATTGACAGATGACATAGCTATTATTCAGACCTTGGACTTTTTTACTCCAATAGTTGAAGATCCATATACCTTTGGCAAAATAGCTGCAGCTAATGCGTTAAGTGATGTATATGCAATGGGGGGAGAGGTAAAGGTAGCTCTTAATATTGTGGGATTTCCAGAAAAGATGGAGGCAGATATTCTAGGAGAAATACTTAGAGGAGGAGCTGAAAAAGTTCATGAAGCAGGAGGCGTTGTATCTGGTGGACACTCTATAAATGATCTAGAACCTAAATACGGCTTATCTGTAACTGGAGTAGTTCATCCTTCAAAGATTCTTCCTAATAATAATTGTAAGATAGGAGATAAACTTATACTTACTAAGCCTTTAGGGGTAGGAATAATAACAACGGCTCATAGGGTAGGAGAAGCTAGTGAAGAAGCTTATAATAAGGCCATAAAATCTATGGAAACTTTAAATAAATATGCGGCTGATAAGATGAAAAAATACAAAGTTAACGCATGTACTGATGTAACTGGCTTTGGATTTTTAGGACATTTAAATGAGATGATTAAAGATGAATATTCAATAAAGGTAAATGGAAACACCATTCCTTATATTGAGGAAGCTTATGATTATGCTAAAGAGTTTTTAATAACAGCAGGTGGACAAAGAAATAGAAGACATTTAAAGGATAAAGTATTGTTTAAAGATATTGAATTTGCATTAGAGGAAATTTTATTTGATCCACAGACTTCTGGAGGACTTTTGATAAGTTTATCTTCAGATGAGGCAGATGATTTATTAAGGGAATTACAAGAACTTGATTTAAAATCAGAAATTGTAGGAGAAGTTATTGAAAAACAAGAGTTTAATATAATAATTGAGAAATATTAAAGGAGAGAGAAATATGATAAAAGTTGATGCTAGAGGGGAACTATGCCCTATACCAGTAATAAAGGCTAAAAAAGCTTTAAAAGAAATTGAGAAAGATGGAGTTATTCAAGTAGTTGTAGATAACGAAATAGCTAAAGAAAATTTAGAGAAAATGGCTAAAGAGATGGGATACAAGTATGAGGGTGAAAAATTAGGTGAAGATCACTATGAGGTTAAGATAATAAAAGGAGAAGGAGAGGAAGAAGTTAAAGAAGTTCTTATAACTAAGGAAACTATAAGTTCAACAGCTGTAGTTATTTCTTCTGACAAGATGGGGGAAGGAAATGAAGAACTCGGGACTATTTTAATGAAAGCTTTTATTTATACCTTAACAGAAACAGAGACTCTTCCAACCTGTATTTTGCTCTATAATGGAGGAGCTAAACTTACAACTAAGACTTCAGCTGTATTAGAAGATCTGAAAAAGCTTGAAGAACAAGGGGTAGAAATATTAACCTGTGGAACATGTCTAAATTATTATGGATTAACTGAAGAATTAGCTGTTGGATCTGTAACTAACATGTACAGTATTGTAGAAAAAATGAATTCTTCAGATAAAATAATTAAACCATAAGAGGAATTAGAATGGATGTGGAGATATTTAGTTTAATAGCCTTTGATTCTACTCACAGTGCTATTAGAGCTGAAAAAGAGCTTATGAATAATATAAATGTAAGAATAATACCTGTTCCAAGAGAGATAACTTCAGGTTGTGGGCTTTCTATTAAACTGGATAACAATAATATAGATAAGGCTAGAGAGATTCTTATTAGCAAAAACATAAAAACCTCTGGTTATTATTTGATTAAGAAAATAGGATTAAGTAAGGTAGTAACTCGCTATGAAACTTAAGGAAGTTTTAGATATAAAGTTAGGTGATGTTGTAACTATTGTTGGAGCAGGTGGGAAAACTACCTTAATGTTTACATTAGGAGAAGAGTTAAGGAAAGATAATAGAGTTTTAATAACCACTACAACCAAAATATACATGCCTGAAACTAAGCAGTTTGATTTTCTAGAAATTGATTTCCATAAGTTTAATGAATATGTTATTGATAAGGGTATTTATATTTATGGAAAAAGTGTAGATTCTGAGAATAAGATAAAAGGTCTGAATTTAGAAATTTTAGAAAAGCAGCTTCATAAATTTGACTATGTATTAGTAGAAGGGGATGGCTCCAAAAAGAAACCTATTAAAGGGTGGAGAGAAGATGAGCCAGTTGTAAGTAGTAATACTACTAAAACTGTAGGGGTCTTAAGTATAGAGGTTGTTGGAAAAGAAATTAATGAGGAAAATATTCATAGAGTAGACAGGTTTTTAGATATAACTAATTCAAAATTGGATGATGTTATAGATTTAGAAATGATTACTTCTCTAGTTTTCCATGAAAAAGGACTATTTAAAGATGCAAAAGGTGAAAAAATACTTTTTATAAATAAGGTTGAAAGTCATAAAGACAAGATGCTGGCGGAATGTCTAAAAGAAAAGATAAAGAAAATAAATAATGGATATATAAATAAAATTATTTGTGGAAGCTTAAGAGGGGAAGTTTATGATTAATTGTATAGTTATGGCATCTGGATACGGAAGTAGAATAGGTACAAATAAGCTTCTTTTAGAGTATAGAGATAAAAAGCTCATTGAGCATATTATGGATAAGATTTTACAGATTAATTTTTATTCAAGGCTTGTAGTAGCAAAGGATAAGGAAGTTTTAGATATTGCATGTAAAAAAGGGTTTAAAGTAGTGGAAAATAAAAATTCTATTCTTGGGCAAAGTGAATCCATAAAACTAGGAATAGAGAATTCTCCAGTTGCAGAAGGATATATGTTTTTTACAGGAGATCAACCTTTATTAAGTAAGTTAACTATAAAGAAGATGATAGATGCTTTTAAAAATAATCCTCAGAATATAATAATTCCTAGATATAAAGATAGAAATGGTAGTCCAGTTATATTCTCTTCAATATTTATAGATGAACTTAAGGCTTTAAAGGGAGATAAGGGTGGAAGAGAAGTCATTAAAAGAAACAAGGATAGTTTAGTATTTGTTGAGGTTGAAAATGAATATGAGCTGATGGATATAGATACCTGGGAGGATTATGAAAAATTACAGTTACAAAGGAAGGATAATTTATAATGAAAGAAATAGTTATAGTTAGAGGGGGAGGAGATATAGCCTCTGGTGTAATTCAAAAGTTATATAGATGTGGATTTAAGGTTTTAGTATTGGAAATAGAAAACCCTACCTGCATTAGAAGAGCGGTAAGTTTTAGCGAGGCTTTATTTGAAGATGAAATAGAAGTTGAGGGTATAAAATCTGTTAGGGTAAGAAATTTAGAAGAAATAGAAGATGCTTGGAAAAATAATAAGGTACCTGTGATTGTAGATCCAAAAGGAAGTTATATAAACTTATTAAAACCTAAGGCAGTAGTAGATGGAATATTAGCGAAAAAGAATTTAGGAACCTACATTAATATGGCACCTATAACCATAGCTTTAGGCCCAGGTTTTGAAGCAGGAAAAGATGTTGATGTAGTAATAGAAACAAATAGAGGACATAATTTAGGAAGACTTATATTTAAGGGAGAAGCTCAAGCAGATACTGGTGCACCAGGTAATATAGGAGGATACACTAAAGAGAGAGTTATATATAGTCCTTGTGATGGGGTTATAAATAATGTGAGAGAGATTGGGGATATAGTAAAAAAAGAAGAACCTTTAGCATATGTAGGAGATTATATAGTTAGAGCTACTATAGATGGAGTTTTAAGAGGGATAATAAGAAATAGTAGCAAGGTATATGAAGGACTTAAAATTGCCGATATTGACCCAAGGCTTGAAGAGAGAAAAAACTGCTTCACTATTTCTGATAAGGCTAGAACTATAGGTGGAGGGGTATTAGAAGCTCTGATATACTTAATCAGACAATAATTGTTGATTTACAAATATATACCCAGTTGTTATAATAAATTATATAAAAATATAACATTTAATTAATAAAATATCATATAAACTGCTATAAACTTTCTAAAGTATTAAAATTGATAAGGAGGGGACTATGAGCAAGATTATTTTTGAAAAAGTTCTTGAAGCCTTAAATAAAGATGAAGAAGTAGCTTTAGTTATGCTTACAAACAGCATAGGTTCAGTACCAGGTGCAGAAGAGTCTATGATGGCTATATATAAAGATGGAAAAACTATTGGCACTGTGGGTGGTGGGAAGATAGAGTTTGACTTAATAAAAAGAAGTCTTAAAGCATTAGAAACAGGAGAGAGTTTTACATTTAAATACACCTTGAACGAAACTGGTGAGTTAAAAATGACTTGTGGTGGGGTATCAGAAGGGTTTGTAAGGATAGTAAAACCTAATGAAAAGTTAGTTATCTTTGGAGCAGGGCATGTATCTCAAAAGATAGCTTCTATAGCTAGTAGTTTAAGTTTTGATGTTTATATAGTAGATGATAGAGAAGAGTTTAAAAATGTTGAGACTTTTAAGGATGTAAAAAAATTCCTATGCTGTACTCCTAGTGAGGCCTTAAGTGAAATTAATTTAAATAATAGAAGCTATGTGATATTGGTTACCAGAGGGCATGTTACTGATTATGAAGCTCTTAAAGAAGTGATAAATAGAGATGTTGCATATATAGGCATGATGGGAAGTAAAAAGAAGGTTAAAGAAATAAAAGAGAAATTAAATAATGAAGATATAGATAAAGAGAAAATAAAAAAACTTTATGCTCCTATAGGACTTGATATATGTAATGGTACTCCAGAAGAAATAGCTATATCTATTATAAGTGAGATACTGGTGATTAAAAACAAAGGTACCTTGAAACATTTAAGTGAAAGGGAGGAATAGGTTTGTATTCAGTAGGAATAATAACAGCTAGTGATAAAGGCTCTAAAGGTGAACGAGTAGATAAAAGTGGGGATGTAATTAGAGAAATTGTAGAAGCAAATGGATATGAAGTCAATAGATATGTAGTAGTTCCAGATGAAAGAGAAGATCTAAAAAAAGAACTTACATATATGAGTGATGAACTGAGGCTAAACTTAATAGTTACAACTGGGGGAACAGGTTTTAGTAAAAGGGATGTAACACCAGAAGCTACTAAAGAAATAATTGAGAGAGAAGTACCAGGAATATCAGAGGCAATAAGAGCTTACAGCTTAACTATAACTAAGAGAGCTATGTTATCTAGAGGAGTATCAGGCATAAGAGGAAACACCTTAATAGTTAATCTACCTGGAAGTCCTAAGGCTGTAAGAGAATCCTTAGAATATATAATAACTGAGTTAGAACATGGAATAAAGATATTAATTGGTGAAGACTCTGAGTGTGCTAGATAAAGGGGTGAAATGATGAAAAAGATAAAAACTGAAGATGCAGTGGGAATGATTTTATTTCATGATATTACTAAAATAGTCCCAGGAGGATTTAAAGGTAGAGCTTTTAAAAAGGGACATTTAATAAAAGAAGAGGATATACAGGAACTGCTTTCATTAGGAAAAGATCATATATATGTGTGGGAAGATATTGAAGGGTTTTTACATGAAAATGATGCTGCTATAAGGCTTAAGAATTTAGCTTGCGGAGAAGGCATAGTGTTTGGAGAGATAAAAGAAGGAAAGATAGATTTTATAGCAGAACATGATGGACTTCTTAAAATAGATTCAGAGGAACTATTAAATTTAAATATGATAGATGAAATAATGATGGCTACTCTTCATGACAATACCTATGTAAAAAAGGGAGAAAAGCTTGGAGGAACAAGAGTAATACCTCTAGTTATAGATGAAAAGAAGATAATAGAAGCTGAGGATACCATAAAAAATAAAATAGTAAAAGTAGTTAAAGTTAATCCAAAGAAAGTAGGTATAGTAACTACAGGCAATGAAGTTTTTTATGGAAGAATAAAAGATGCTTTTGGACCTGTTATAAGAGGAAAAGCAGCAGAATATGGTTGCGAAGTATTGGGGCAAAAAATACTACCCGATGATTTAGATAAAATTAAGTCAGCTATTATGGAATTTATAAATGAAGGAGCAGAGCTCATAATGTGTACAGGAGGCATGTCTGTAGATCCTGACGATTTAACACCTTCAGCTATAAAGGCAACAGGTGCAGAGATTATAACCTATGGTTCTCCAGTTTTACCAGGAGCAATGTTTTTACTTGCTTATAATGGAGATATTCCTATAATGGGGCTCCCAGGATGTGTTATGCACTCTAAAAGAACGGTTTTAGATCTAGTTTTACCTAGAATTTTAGCAGGTGAAAGAATAACTAAAAGAGACATTGCTATCTATGGACAAGGTGGCTTATGTCTAAATTGCGAAGTATGTACCTTCCCTCATTGTAGTTTTGGAAAGTACTAAAAGGAGGTGTAAAATGGAAAAATTAACTCACTTTGATGAGCAAGGCAAAGCTAAAATGGTTGATGTAACGGAAAAGGATATAACTGAAAGAATAGCTAGAGCCTTTGGGAAAATACAAGTAAGTCCTGAAACTTTAAAGATAATTGAAGAAGGTAAAATAGGCAAGGGAGATGTGCTAGGAGTAGCTAGAGTAGCAGGTATTATGGGGAGTAAAAAAACTTCAGACTTAATTCCCATGTGCCATACTCTACTAATAAATGGCTGCAAGATTGAATTTAATATAAACAGGGAAAATAATGAAATTGAAATATATTCAGAAGTAAAAGTAAGTGGGAAAACAGGAGTAGAAATGGAGGCTTTAACAGCAGTATCCATAACTGCTCTTACTATATATGACATGTGTAAAGCCGTAGATAAAGGAATGATTATTAAAGATATTCACCTTTTAGAAAAAATAGGTGGAAAGAGCGGGCATTTTCTTTACGAAGATAATACTAATATTAAATAAGTTTGGGGGCTAGGGTTATGAAAGAATCATTATTAAAGCCTATTCAGAGTACTGTCTTAAAATATGCAGAAGTTATAGCAAACGTAATAAAAGTAGATGTGGAAATTGTAGATAGTAACTTAAATACTATAGCAGGGACTGGAATATTTACTAGCAATATAAATGGAGATAACAAAGGTGTAGTTTATAAACATGTTTTAGCTACAGGGAAACATCAAATTATAGAGAATCCTAGAGAAGCTGAAATATGTAGACTTTGTAATCAGAAAAATGAATGTTTAGAAATGATGGAGATATCAACACCTATAATATTTCAAAAAGAAATAATAGGGGTAATAGGTCTGGTTTGTACTACTATTGAACAAAAAAATTATCTATCTGATAATTTAGATTCCCATTTAGAGTTTTTGTATAAAATAAGTGAACTTATAAGTGCAAAGATATATGAATTTAAAGGGAATGAAAGAAATGTATCTTATATAAATTTACTTAAGCAAGTTGTGAATAGTGTAGATAACGGAGTTATAATTATAAATTCTGAAAGTAAAATAGTTGAAATGAATAGTAAAGCTATGAAAAAGTTAGAATTAACTCCCAGTGATATTAATGGAAATATACAGCTTAAGCTTTTAGAAGGAAATATATTAGAAGAAGAATTCTATAAAGTAAGGATAAACGGCAAAAAATATAATCTTGTAGGAAGCTTAATACCGCTAGAAGATACCTTAGAGGGCTATAATAAAATGCTTATTTTTAATATGCTAAAGGATGTAAATACAAAAGCCTATAAAATAACCAGTGATAATAAAATTGTAGGCTTAGAGGCTATAATTGGAGAAGGTAAATCCATGCAAGGCATAAAAGATAAAATAAGAAAAATAGCTAACACTAAATCAACTGTATTTGTTACTGGAGAAAGTGGAACTGGAAAGGAACTTATAGCTAGGGCAATTCATGCTGAAAGTGATAGAAGAAATAACCCCTTTATTGGTATAAACTGTGCAGCTATACCAGATACCTTACTAGAGAGTGAACTATTTGGATATGTTAAAGGGGCGTTTAGTGGCGCAAATCCTAATGGAAGAATAGGTAAATTTGAGCTAGCAAATAAGGGTGTGATATTTTTAGATGAAGTTGGAGACATGCCTCTATATCTTCAAGCTAAATTATTAAGGGTTCTTCAAGAGAGAACATTAGTAAGAATAGGCTCTAATGAATTAGTAAACTTGGATATTAGAGTAGTTGCAGCAACTAATAAAGATCTAAGACAAATGATTAAGGAGAATAAATTTAGAGAAGATTTATATTATAGATTAAATGTTATACCTATAGAAATACCAGCGCTTAGGGAAAGAAGAGAAGATTTTAAACTTATATTAAATACACTAATTGATAAATATAATAAAATTTTTGATAAGTATGTTCATACTGTTAATAAAGATGCTTATGAAAGTTTATTAAATTACAGTTGGCCAGGAAATATTCGTGAGCTTGAAAATGTAGTAGAACTTTTAATTAATCTATCTGATAGTAGAGGAATAATAGAAAAAGAAATGCTTCCACATACTATATTAGGTAATAACAAAGTTGAGACGTTTCATGAAGAGGAAGAAATAAGATTTCTTAAGGATATAGAAAGAGAATATATACTTAAAGCTTTAGATAAATATGGCTATGATACCAATGGGAAAAAGATGGTTGCAGAAAAGTTGGGAATAGGAATAGCTACTATATATAGAAAAATAGGCTCTTTTAAAGAATAGTTATCAATGTGAGAAGGTATTATCATTTTGATAATTAATTACTATAGTAGAATTTCTAAATCTAAAAAGTTAAAAGAAATTTAAGTGGTTTTTAGTTTCATAAAAATACTTTTAATAAAATCAATAATCTAAATCGTAAAAATACACCTATATTTTTAATATATCAACAATTTTGACACATTTGGCAAAGAATTTGCTAGAAAGGTAAAGTAAGAAATGTTTATAAAGAAAAACTTAATAGAGAAATAGAAACAAGTTCAATGACGAGCTTTCAAAATTTTAAGAAAAATAGAATTATTTTTCTTTTATTTGATATGAGAGTACTGAACTTGTTTTTTTTATTTTCCTTTTAAGTCTAAAGTAAAAATATAGGGGGCTAATTATGATTAGATTTATATTAAACGGAAGAGAAGTTTCTGCTGATGGAGAGTTGAAGTTAATTGATTATTTAAGAGATGAGGCAAGATTAACTTCAGTGAAAAATGGGTGTGCAAAAGGGACTTGTGGAGCATGCACTGTAGTTATTGAAGGAAAAAATATAAGAGCCTGTATCAAAAAGATAAAGGATATAGAAGGAAAAGAAGTAGTTACAGTTGAAGGTTTAACAGAGATTGAGAAAGAAGTTTATACAGATTCATTTTCAAATGCTGGAGCTGTTCAGTGTGGATTTTGTATTCCAGGAATGATAATGAGTGCTAAGGCGTTAATAGACAGCAATCCTAATCCTACAGAAGAAGATGTGAAAAAGGCAATAAAGAGTAATTTATGTAGATGCACTGGGTATGTAAAAATTGAAAAAGCAATTTTAATGGCAGCTGAAGCTTTTAGAAATCATAATAAAATTCATTTAGAGCAAGAAGCTAAAGTAGGAAGGCGAATGGTCAGAATTGATGCCAAAGAAAAGATTCTAGGCACAGCAAAATATCCAGATGATTATTACATAGAAGGAATGTTATATGGAAAAGCTCTTCGTTCAAGATATCCAAGAGCAAGGGTTTTAAGTATACATACAAGTGAAGCTAAAAAGCTTCAAGGTGTACATGCAGTTCTTACTGCCGAAGATATTCCAGCTAATAATTATCAAGGATATATATTTAAAGATTGGCCTACAATGGTAGCTATAGGAGAAGAGACTAGATATTTAGGGGATGCTATAGCTATAGTAGCAGCTGAAACAAAGGACATATTAGAAAAAGCGCTTTCATTAATAAAAGTTGAATATGAAGAATTACCAGCAATAACTAATGTTCATGATGCCTTAAAAGATGATGCCTACAAGATACATGAAAAAGGGAATATTTTAAGTAACACTTATGTAAAAAGAGGAAATCCAGATAAGGCAATTGAGGAATCAAAATATGTTGTAACAAAAAAATATAAGACTATGCCTATAGATCATGCCTTCTTAGAACCAGAAGCAACTATAGCTTTTTATGAAGGAGATGTATTGACTTTATATGTTTCTTCACAACATATTCATTCAGATCATGAAGGTATATGTCATGTATTAGGACTTCCAGAAGATAAGGTACATGTTATATCAGCATATGTTGGAGGGGGATTTGGAGGAAAAGAAGATTTGACAGTGCAACACCATGCAGCTCTTCTTACCTACTATACTAAAAAGCCAGTTAAAATAACTTTTAGTAGAGAGGAAAGTTTACTTGTACATCCAAAGAGACATGGAATGGAAGTTGAAGTAACTACAGCTTGTGATGAGGAAGGAAATTTGACAGCTTTAAAGGCTAAGGTTTTAGCGGATACAGGAGCTTACGCATCTCTTGGTTCCGTGGTACTAGAGAGAGCGTGCACTCATTTATGTGGACCATATAGAATACCTAATATTGAACTTAACGGATATGCAATATATACAAATAATCCGCCAGGAGGGGCATTTAGAGGTTTTGGAGTTCCTCAAACAACCTTTGGAAGTGAAACCAATATAAATATTCTTGCAGAGCAAGTAGGTCTAGATAAATGGGAATTTAGATATAAAAATGCTGTAAAACCAGGGGATACTCTTCCAACTGGACAATTGTGTGATGAGAGTACAGCGATAATAGAAACTTTAGAAGCAGTAAAAGATGAATATTACAGTGGAAAACATAAATACATAGGTATTGCTTGTGCTATGAAAAACACTGGTTGCGGAGTTGGAGTAATAGATACAGGGAGATGTAATATAGAAGTTAAAAATGGAAAGATAATTATAAAAACTTCAGCTCAATGTATAGGACAAGGACTGGCAACAGTTATGACACAAATTTGTGGAGAAACTACAGGAATATCTTTAGAATTAATTGAATATCATTCACCAGATACTATGGTTACTCCAGATTCAGGTCCTACTACAGCATCAAGACAAACCTTAATTACAGGAGAGGCAACTAGAAGAGTTTCTTTAAAATTAAAGGAAGCTCTAAAAACAAAAACATTAGAAGAACTTGAAGGAGAAGTATTTAAGTCAGATTTTACTGCAATTACAGATAAGTTAGCTTCAGAAAAGGAAAATCCAAAACAACATATAGCTTATGGATATGCAACCCAAATGGTAATTTTAGATGAAAAGGGGAAGGTTGAAAAAGTATTTGTAGCCCAAGATGTTGGAAGAGCAATAAATCCTACAAACGTGGAGGGACAGATAGAAGGTGGAGTTGTAATGGGCCTTGGATTTGCTCTTACAGAGAAATTTGAGACAGAAGATGGATATGTGAAATCGAAGTTTGGGACAATAGGTTTATGGAGATCTACAGATGTTCCTAAGATAGAATATAAACTTATAGAAAAGAAACTAGGAGACTTAGCATATGGTGCTAAAGGGGTTGGGGAACTGGTTTTAATACCAACTTTAGCGGCAACTTCAGAAGCATATAGAACCTTTGATGGAGAGCGAAGATATACTCTTCCACTAGATAATACTCCATATAAAAAGAAGTAAAAATGAAAGGGGTAAGAAATGAAAACTTCTGTTATTATTTTAGCTGCTGGTCAAGGAAAAAGGATGGGAACTGTAAAACAGCTACTTCCTTGGGGAGATACAACAGTATTAGGACAATCTATTGCTTGCTATAATGATATTAATATTGATAAACTTATTATAGTGGTTGGATATAAAGCAGATTTAATAAAAGAAATTTTTTCACAGTATAAGATAACTTGGGCATATAATGAAGATTTTGCTGGAGATATGGCAAGTTCTTTTAAAAAAGGCTTTGAAAAAATAGATAATGATACAGAAGTTTTATATCTTGCTTTAGGAGACACGCCAGCAATTAAGGCTGAAACATTACAACTTATGGAATCAGTTTATGATAAAAACAGATATAAGATCATAATACCAATGGTTAATGGTAGAAAAGGACATCCGGTATTGTTTTCTAAAGATATATTTAAAGATTTAGAAATGGTAGGGAGAAATTATAATTTAAAAGATGTAATTAAAAATCACGATGATGAGGTTTATTATTTACAAGTAGAAGATGAAAATATTATTTATGACATAGATACTATAGAAGAATATGAAACCTTATTAAGAAAGAATAATCTATAAAGGTGGCATTGATAAAATTGATAGATAAACAAGGAAGAAATATAGAATATTTAAGAATTTCATTAACTGATGTATGTAATTTAAGATGTGTTTACTGCATGCCAAAAGATAATATTACTTTTATGGATAAAGAAAAAATCTTAAAAGATGATGAAGTTATAAAGCTAGTCAAATTAATGGCTAAATGTGGCATAAAAAAAGTGAGATTAACAGGTGGAGAGCCACTTACTAGAAAGAACATACTTAAAATAATAGAAGATATACACAGAATACCTGGTATAGAAGAAATATATATAACAACCAATGCCCTTTTATTAGAAGGAAAAGAACGAGAGTTTAAAGAAGCAGGTTTAAAAGGAGTAAATATAAGTTTAGATACTTTAAAGGAAGAGAACTACAGAGACATTACTAGAGGTGGAGATTTAAAAGTTGTATTAAGAGTTATAGATAATTTATTAGACTTAGGTATTAAGGTTAAGGTTAATTCAGTAATAATTGGAGGAGTTAATGAAGATGAAATATTAAATTTAGCAGCTCTTACAATAAATAAAAAAATGGATGTAAGATTTATAGAACTTATGCCTATAGGAGCAGCTAAAGATTTAACCCCTATAACCAATAATAAAGTTAAAGAGCTTATAAAGCAGGGGCACGTACTTGAAGATGAAAAGGTAATAGGTATAAGTGGACCTGCAAAGTATGTACAACTAAAGAATGCCTTAGGTAAGGTTGGATTTATAAGTGCTATAAGCGATAATTTTTGTGAAAGTTGTAATAGGATAAGAGTAACTTCAGAAGGATTTTTAAAACAATGTCTACATTGGAATTATGGTATAGATTTAAAGACTTTAATCAGAAATGGAATGAATGACGAACAGTTATTGGAGATAATAAGAGACAAAATATATAATAAACCTATTAAACATAGCTTTGGAAAAGAAGAAAAGGATAAGGATAATAGATTTATGAATGAGATAGGAGGATAACCATGGGTAGAATAGTAGCGATATGTACAAGTGTGAAAAAGGGAACTAAAAAAGAAGAAGTTAAAGAGATAGAATTGGTTGAAGACTTTGGATTAAAGGGAGATGCTCATGGTGGAAAGTGGCATAGGCAGGTAAGTTTATTGGCCAAGGAAGAAATTGATTCATTTAATAAAAAAGGTGGTAAAGTAGTTTATGGAGACTTTGGTGAAAATTTAGTTACTGAAGGAATAGATTTAGCTAGTTTATCCGTAGGAGATAAAGTCATAATTGGAGACACTTTAATAGAAATAACTCAGTTAGGCAAAAAATGTCATGATAAATGTGAGATTTTTTATTCAGTAGGGGAGTGTATAATGCCTACCAAAGGGATTTTTGGCAAGGTGCTAAAAGGTGGAGCTATATCTTTAGGAGAAAAAATAGAATTATATTAGGATTTAATATAATAAGATAAAGATGTATTATCAAAATGATAATAAAATATCATTTTGAGAGTGGAAGGTTTATTTACTGAAAGTTTTAATGAATTCAAGATTATCCACAAGTATTTAATAAGTTGGTTGTTTTCAAGGCTTTAATGATTAATAGTAATAATTAATAGTGAATTGGCACAGTATTTGCTTATATAAATCATATGAGTATTTGAAAATAAAATTTAACTTTTAGATTAAAAACAAGTTCAATGAAGAGCTTTTAATTTCTAAATATATTTCTTTGGAATATATTTTTAATTAGGGATCACATTGGGCTTTTTTTAATTTAGTACTATTAAGGAGCGGAAACAAATGGACAACATTATAAAATGGAAATTTAATGAACTTAAAAATTGTGGTAAGGCTTCCACAGACTTTTTATCTAAAAAAGAAGTTTCTAAAGCTAAAAACTTTCATGGTAGTTTTCCTCAATATGAGAGGACTCCTGTAGCATCTTTAGATAATTTAGCTAAAGAAATTGGTCTTGGAGGAATATATCTAAAAGATGAATCTTATAGATTTGGATTAAATGCGTTTAAAGTATTAGGTGGTTCTTTTGCTATGGCTAAATACATAGCTAAAAAATTAGAAACAGATATATCAGAACTTGATTATGAAAAAATTATATCTGATGAAGTTAGAGATAAGCTTGGTGAAATAACTTTTGTAACAGCTACAGATGGAAATCATGGAAGAGGTGTAGCTTGGACAGCAAATAAGCTTAAACAAAAATCTGTAATTTATATGCCTATAGGATCATCTTTAACAAGACTGGCACATATACAAGCTGAAGGTGCAGAAGCCTCCATTACTGATATGAATTATGATGATGCAGTAAGGTTTGCAGCAAAGTATGCTGAAGAGAACAATGGTCTTATGGTACAAGATACAGCTTGGGAAGGTTATGAAGAAATTCCAACATGGATAATGCAAGGTTATGGAACTATGGCACTAGAAGCTTCAGAGCAGCTAAAAGAGATTAAGATAGAAAAACCAACACATGTTTTTGTTCAAGCAGGAGTAGGCTCATTAGCAGGAGCAGTTCAAGGTTTTTTTGCTTCTGAGTTTGGAGAAGATTGCCCAACAACTGTTATAGTTGAATCAAATTTGGCGGATTGTTTTTATAAGTCGGCAGTAGCTGGAGATGGAAAAGCTTATGCTGTGGGAGGAGATATGCAAACTATAATGGCAGGACTTGCTTGTGGAGAAGCTAATACAATAGGCTGGGAAGTTCTTAAAAGTTATAGCTCAGCATTTGTATCTTGCCCAGACTGGGTATCAGCAAATGGAATGAGGATATTAGGAAATCCATTAAAAGATGATAGAAAAGTGATTTCAGGAGAGTCTGGAGCAGTTACTACAGGACTATTATATGAAATAATGACTAATCTAGATTATAAGGAACTAAAAGAAGATTTAAAACTAGATGAGACTTCTAAGGTTTTACTATTTAGTACTGAAGGTGATACAGACCCAGCTATGTACAGAAAGATAGTATGGAAAGGTCTAAATAGTAAAGAAGAATTATAAAATAATTGAGGTGAAAGTATGTTATCAGAAGCAAGAAAAAATAAACTTACAGAAGTGTGTCAAGAACTAATAAGAAACAAAAGCTACTCTGGAGAAGAAAAAAATGTAGCAGAAGCTATTAAGACGGTTTTTGAAGAGTTGGGCTATGATGATTATTTTATAGATGAATATGGAAATATAATTGGACATATAAAGGGAAACGAAGAAGGAAAAATAATTTTATTTGATGGTCATATAGATACAGTTCCAGTACCAGATGAATCTAAATGGACTCATAATCCTTATGGTGCAGAAATTGTAGATGGTAAGATATATGGTCGTGGAACTTCAGACATGAAGGGACAGCTAAGTGCCATGATAGTTGCAGCGGTCTGCTTTGCTGAAGATATTAAAAAAGACTTTAAGGGAGATATATATGTAGCTGGGGTTGTACATGAGGAGATATTTGAAGGAATAGCTTCAAGAAAAATAAGTGAAGCTGTAAATCCTGATTATGTGGTAATAGGTGAATCTTCAGAGTTAAATCTTAAAATAGGACAAAGAGGACGCGCGGAGATAGTTATAGAAACCTTTGGAAAACCAGCTCATTCAGCTAATCCTGAAAAAGGTATAAATGCAGTATATAAAATGAGTAAAATTATAGAGAAAATTCAAGAACTTGAAACACCAATGCATCCAGTTCTAGGTAAGGGGATATTGGTGTTAACTGATATAAAATCTTCACCTTATCCAGGGGCATCAGTAGTTCCTGATTATTGCAAGGCAACCTTTGATAGAAGACTTTTAGTTGGAGAAACAAAGGAAAGTGTATTAGCACCCATAAAGGCTTTTGTAGAAGAATTAATGAAGGAAGATTCAGAACTTAAAGCTGAGGTTTCTTATGCTAAAGCTACTGAAAATTGTTATACAGGAAGTACTATTTCAGGGGAAAGATTTTTCCCAGGCTGGCTTTATGAAGAAAAGGATGAGTTTGTTCAAATAGCTTATGAAGGATTAAAAAGTGCAGGTTTAGATCCAGAAATAACTCAATACTCTTTCTGTACCAATGGAAGTCATTATGCAGGAGAAAAAGGAATAAGAACTATAGGATTTGGTCCATCGAAAGAAAACTTGGCTCATACTATAGATGAATATATAGAATTAGAACAATTATTTATTGGAGCTGAAGGATACTACGGAATATTGAATTCTCTATACAAAAAATAAGGGGTGTTAAAAATGAGAGTGTTAATTAAAGGGGGAACTATCGTTGATGGAACCTTGCAAAAAGGATATTTAGGAAACTTACTTATAGAGAATGACAAAATATTAGAGATAAGCAAAGAAGAAATAAAAGCAGAAGTAGATAAGATAATTGATGCAGCTGGAAGAGTAGTTTGTCCTGGATTTATAGACACTCATAGTCACTCAGATTTAAAAATATTAGATAATCCCTTTAATGAAATTAAGATAAGACAAGGAATAACTACAGAAGTATTAGGGCAGGATGGAATATCTATGGCTCCACTTCCTAAAGAATATATAAGCACTTGGAGAAAGAACTTAGCTGGACTTGATGGAGAAAGCGACAATATAGATTGGGAATATGAAACTACAGATAATTATCTTAAGCTTATGGAGAAAAACGGAGTAGGATTAAATGAACTTTATCTAGTGCCTCATGGAAATGTAAGAATGGAAGCCATGGGTTTAGAGGACAGATATTCAACAACAGAAGAAATAGAGAAAATGTGTGAAATAGTAAGAAGAGAAATGGAGGCAGGGGCGTATGGATTATCAACAGGGTTAATCTATATTCCTTGTGCATATTCCGAGACAAAAGAAATTATAGAAATGTGTAAGGTAGTCGCAGAATATGATGGGGTATTTGTAGTTCACCAAAGAAGCGAAGCTGATACTATTCTTAAATCCATGGAGGAAGTTATAAACATAGGAAGAGAATCTGGTGTTAAAGTTCACTTTTCACATTTTAAAGTATGCGGGAAAAACAACTGGCAGTATATTGATGGAGTTATTGAGCTTTTAGAGAAGGCTCAAAAGGAAGGAATAAAAGTTTCTTTCGACCAGTATCCATATGCAGCTGGAAGTACAATGCTTGGAGTAGTTTTACCTCCTTGGGCACATTCAGGTGGTACAGATAAACTTTTAGAGAGGTTAAAAGACGAAGAATTAAGAAAGAAAATGATCTATGATATAGAGCATGGCATAGATGGATGGGATAATTTCATAGACTTTGCAGGTCTTGATCAGATATTTGTAACCAGCGTTAGAACTAAAGAAAATGAACATCTAATAGGTAAAAATCTACTAGAGATAGGTGAGCTTAAAGGAAAAGATCCTTATAATGCAACTTTTGATTTATTGTACGAAGAAGAGAATGCAGTAGGAATGGTAGATTTCTATGGATTAGAGGAACATGTAATTAAATTCATGAAGAGAAAAGAGCAAAATGTTTGTACAGATGGGCTTTTATCCGGAAAACCACATCCTAGAGCTTATGGTTCTTTCCCAAAGGTTATAAATAGATATGTTAAGGAATTAAATATTCTTTCTATAGAAGAAGCTGTATATAAAATGACCTACAAAGCTGCAGAAGCTTTTAATATTAAAAATAGAGGAAGCTTAGAAGTTGGAAAATACGCTGATATAGTAATAGTAAATATGGATACGGTCAAGGATAAAGGAACATTTGTAGATCCTACACAATATCCAGAGGGAATTGATTATGTAATCATAAATGGTAATGTTGTTGTGGAAGAAGGACAATATAACAAGATTATTGCGGGGAAGGTAATAAGAAGAGATTAAGAAAGTAAGGGGGCTAATCCTTTGATTATAGGAAATGGAAGAGTAATAACTAGGGATGAGGAAAATCCATATATAGAAAATGGAGCAGTAGTTATAAGAGATAACACCATAATAGCTGTGGGAGACTATTCAGTACTTAAAGAAAAGTATAAAGAGGAAGAGTTTATAGATGCAAAAGGCAAGGTGATTATGCCAGGCCTTATTAATACACATATGCATATTTATAGTGCTTTTGCTAGAGGAATGGCAGGAAAAGGACCAGCACCTAAAAACTTCACTGATATTTTAGAGAATTTATGGTGGAGACTTGATAAAGGCTTAACTCTAGAAGATACAAAATATAGTGCTTATACTACTTACTTAGATTGTATAAAAAATGGAGTAACTACTGTTTTTGATCATCATGCAAGCCCTTATAGTGTTGAAGGAAGTTTATTTACAATAGGAGATGCAGCAAAAGAACTTGGAGTTAGAACTTGTCTTTGTTATGAAACTTCAGATAGAGATGGGGAAGAGATTCTTAAAGCTGGAATAAAGGAGAATATAAACTTTATAAAAAAATACAATAATGTCAATGAGGACATGTTAAAAGGAATGTTTGGAATGCATGCCGCATTTACTCTTTCAGACAAAAGTTTAGATATGTGTAGAGAAGCTATGGAAGGATTAGATGCAGGTTATCACATACATACCTCAGAAGGAATAGATGATTTATACGATTCCTTAAGAAATCATGGAAAAAGAGTTGTAGAAAGACTTATGGATTTTGATATTCTTTCAGATAAAACCATAGCTGTTCATTGTGTTCATGTTAATAGCAGAGAAATGGAGATTTTAAAGCAAACAAATACAAATGTAGTTCATAATCCAGAATCAAATATGGGGAATGCAGTAGGATGTTCACCAGTTTTAGAATTTATAAAAAGAGGGATCAGTGTGGGTCTTGGAACTGATGGATATACTAGCGACATGATGGAATCCATAAAGGTAGGAAATATAATTCATAAACATAATCTATGTGATCCTAATGTTGGCTTTAATGAAATATCCTCTATGGCATTTGATAATAACAGAAAAATAAGCACTAAGTATTTCAACAAAGAAGTTGGAGCTTTAAAAGAAGGAGCTTATGGGGATGTAATTATTGTAGATTATAATCCTCTTACTCCATTAAATGAAAATAATATAAATGGACACATTATATTTGGAATGTCAGGAAGATGTGTTACAGACACAATAATAAACGGAAAAGTAGTAATGAGAAATAGACTAATAAATACAGTGGATGAAGAAAAGATATTCTCAAAATCTAGAGAGCTAGCTCAAAAGTTATGGGAAAGAATCTAAAATAAATTAATTAAGGGGAGTTAATTATGGCAAATTTAAATATAGATATTTTAGGTATGAAATTTAATAATCCAGTTTTTACAGCAGCTGGCCCAGGTGCTAAAGATGGAGATATGTGTGTAGCAGCAGTAAAAGGAGGAGCTGGTGGATTAGTTACTAAAACTATATCAGTAGATGCCGCAGATGTTCCAAGACCTTGTATGGGAGCAACTAATAGCGGATTTTTAAATACTGAGCTTTGGTCAGAATTGCCTAAAGAACAATGGATAGAAAAAGAGTACTTAAAGGCTAAAGAAGCTGGAGTTCCTATGATAGTAAGTATGGGATACACAAAGGAGCAGATTGAGATAGTTGCTCCATTAGTTAAACCTTATGCAGATGCTGTTGAGCTTTCAACCCACTATGTTGGAACAGATGTAACACCTATAGTAAATGCACTAAAGGCAGCAAAAGCAGCATTAGATGTTCCCGTGTTTATGAAAATGAGTCCACATACGGATATTAAGGTAATAGCTAAAGCAGTAGAAGATGCAGGTGCAGATGGACTTGTTATGATTAATTCCTTTGGTCCATGTATGTCTATAGATATAAATACAGGACTACCTATAATGGGAAGTAAGTCTGGATATGGATGGTTATCAGGAACTGCTATAAGACCACTTGCTATTAGATGTATATTTGAAGCTTCTCAGGTTGTAAAAATTCCTATAATAGGAGTGGGCGGGGTATCAAATGGAAGAGATGCTGCTGAAATGTTAATGGCTGGAGCTTCAGCTGTTCAGGTATGTACAGAAGCTATATTAAAAGGTCCAAACATTTATGGAAAAATAGCTAAAGAGCTTAATGATTTCTTAGATGCAAAGGGCTATAAAGATGTAAATGAAATAGTTGGACTAGCTTCCAAGAAGATAAATGAAAGAAACTTTAGAACTCACACGGTTCCTCCAGTAGTAAATCATGATAAGTGTATAACCTGTGGAATATGTAAGAGAAGCTGTGTATATGATGCTATAGAAATTGATGGGAAGCTTACTATAGATGATGAAAAATGCTTTGGTTGTGGACTTTGTGTAACTAGATGTCCTAAAGAAGCATTATCAATTTCCTACGTTTAATTAGTTGAGAAAGGGGTATGGTTATGGGGACAGTATTAATTAATGGTAGAGTTGTTACTCCAGAGGAAACCATTGAATGTGATATAAGAATAGAGAATGAAGTAATTGAAAGCATGGGTAAGAATTTAATAAAGGAAAACGACAAGGTTATAGATGTAAAAGGTGCTTATATTCTTCCTGGAGCAATTGATACTCACACACATTTTGATTTGGATACAGGAACTACCTTTACAGCTGATAATTTTGAAACGGGAACTAAAGCTGCTATAGTTGGGGGAACCACAACCATACTAGATTTTGCAACACAAAATAAAGGGGAATCTCTAGAAGAGGCTTTGAATAATTGGCATAAAAAAGCTCAGAATAAGGCATACTGCGACTATGGTTTTCATATGGCAATAACTGATTGGAACGAAAAAGTTTCTAAAGATATGCAACTTATGATAGATGAAGGTGTAACCTCATTTAAGATGTATATGGCTTATAAAAATTTAATGGTTAAAGATAGAGAAATATATGAGGCCTTAGTTAGAAGTAAAGAAATAGGAGGACTTATAGGATTTCATTGTGAAAATGGAGATATTATAGATGCTTTAGTTGATAATGCTAAAAAAAATCATAAAACTAAACCTTATTACCATTTTAAAACTAGACCAGCGTGCTTAGAAAGTGAGGCTATTAATAGACTTGCTTCAATAGGAGAAGTAGCAAAAGCTCCAGTTTGGATTGTTCATTTAAGTACTGAAATGGGACTTAAGGAGGTTAAGAAGGCAAGAGCAAAAGGTGTAGAGGTAGTACTTGAAAGTTGTCCTCAATACCTCCTTTTAGATAACAGCTATTATGGAAAAGAAACAGATGAAAGCTTTGAAGCTGCAAAATATGTCATGTCTCCACCTCTTAGAGGAAAAAATGATAATGAAGCTCTTTGGGAAGGAATAAGAGATGGTGATATAGATTTTCTAGGAACAGATCATTGCTCCTTTAACTATAAAGGACAAAAAGATCTAGGAATAGATGATTTTAGTAAGATTCCAAATGGAGGTCCAGGAGTAGAACATAGAGTTTATCTAATGTATACCTATGGAGTTTGTGAAGGAAAGATATCTATAAATGATATGTGTAGATTAGTATCAACTAATGCTGCGAAAAACTTTGGGTTATATCCTAAAAAGGGAATAATACAAGTTGGAAGTGATGCAGATTTAGTTGTTCTTAATCCTAACACAGAAACTATAATAACAAAAGATAAACAAACCCAAAATGTCGATTATACTCCTTATGAGGGCTTTAAAAGAAAAGGTTCAATTGAGCATGTATTTTTAAGAGGAAATGAAGTTGTAAAAGACGAAAAATTTATAGATAATTCACCAATAGGTATATATCAGAGGAGAAATGTTAGGCGATTTAATTAAGGAGGCTAAGAGATGTATACATTTATTCTTAATAATAGGGAAGTTGAGGCTAAAGAAGATATAAATCTCTTAGAATTTTTAAGAGAACAGGAGGATTTAACCTCAGTAAAAAATGGCTGCTCAGAAGGTGCTTGTGGTGCATGTATGGTTCTTTTAGATGGAAAAGCCATGAGAGCATGTATACTAAAAACTTCAAAAATTCAAGGTAAACACGTAATTACAGTTGAAGGTTTATCAGAGAGAGAAAAAGAAGTTTTTGCGTATTGCTTTGGGGAAGCGGGGGCAGTTCAATGCGGATTTTGTATTCCTGGAATGGTTATAAGTGCAAAAGCTTTAATAGATACAAACAAAAACCCCACTAGTGAGGACATTAAGAAGGCGTTAAGAGGGAATATATGTAGATGTACAGGATATATCAAAATAGAGCAGGCAGTTAACATGGCTGCAAAAATCATAAGAGAAGGAACAGCGGTTCCAGAAACACACTTTAAGGGTGTTATGGGAGAAAACGTTCATAGGGTTGATGCCTTGGCTAAAACCTTAGGGACAGGTAAATATGTAGATGATATGAAAATTAATGGAATGCTTTATGGATCAGCTTTAAGAACAAAATATCCTAGAACGTTAGTTAAGAGCATAAATATAGAAGAAGCTAAAAGAATCCCAGGTGTAATAGCTGTATTAACATATAAGGATATCCCGGGAAATAGATATTTAGGTCATTTAGTTAAGGATTGGCCAGCCCTTATAGCTGAAGGAGAGGAAACCAGGTATATAGGTGATTCTATAGCATTAGTTGCCGCTGAAAATAAGAGAGCTCTTAAAGAAGGTTTAGAAGCAATAGTAGTAGAATATGAAGAAAGAATTCCTTTAAGTTCACCAGAAATGGCTTTAGAAATAAATGCACCCAAAATTCACGATAAAGGAAATGTACTTTTTAAACAGGTTTTAAATAGGGGAAATGCTGAAGAAGCCATAAAAAATTCTAAGTATGTTGTCACAAATAAGTATTCTGTTCCCTTTACTGAACATGCCTTTATGGAGCCAGAATGTGCTATAGGTATGCCATATGGGTTTGGAGTTAAGGTTTATACTGGAGGGCAAAACGTATTTGATGATCAACATGAAATAATGTCTCTTTTAGGACTTCCAGAAGAAGAGGTAAGAATAGTTAGTAAATATGTTGGGGGAGGTTTTGGTGGTAAAGAAGATATGAGTGTTCAACACCATGCAGCACTCTTAGCCTATATAACTAAAAAGCCAGTAAAGGTAATATTAAGCAGAAAAGAAAGCATAATGATTCATCCTAAAAGGCATGCTATGGAGATGGAGTTCACAACAGCTTGTGATGAAAATGGCATATTAACTGCTATGAAAGCGGTTGTTATATCTGATACAGGCGCTTATGCGTCACTTGGAGGACCAGTGCTTCAAAGAGCATGTACACATGCTGCTGGACCATATAATTATCACAACGTAGATATAATAGGAACAGCTGTGTATACTAACAACCCACCAGGAGGAGCTTTTAGAGGCTTTGGAGTTACTCAGACAGCTTTTGCAACAGAATGTAATTTAAATCAACTAGCAGAAATGGTTGGTATATCACCTTGGGAGATAAGGTATAAAAATGCTATAGAGCCAGGTCAAGTTCTACCAAATGGACAAATAGCTGACGAAGGAACTGCCTTGAAAGAAACTCTAGAAGCAGTAAAGCAAGCTTATGAAAGTAGTCCATATGCAGGAATAGCTTGTGCCCTTAAAAATAGTGGGGTAGGAGTTGGAGTGCCAGACGTCGGAAGAAGTAGGTTGACTATTATAGCTGGGAAAGTTCATGTAAGATGTGGGGCAGCTTGTATAGGGCAGGGAATTGGAACAGTTAATGCTCAAATAGTATGTGAAACCACTGGAATAACCTATGACAAAATAGTTGTAGAAGATCCAGACACTCATGTTACACCAAATTCAGGAACTACTACAGCATCAAGGCAGACTGTATTTGCAGGAGAAGCTACAAAGCAGGCAGCTATTAAACTAAAAAAGGACTTAGAAAATAAAACACTAGAAGAACTTGAAGGCAATGATTATTATGGAGAATACAAAGGAGTTACTGATCCTATAGGTTCGGATAAAGAAAATCCAGTAAGTCATGTAGCTTATGGATATGCAACACAAGTTGCCATAATAGATGAAAATGGAATTCTTAAAAAAGTAGTAGCTGCTCATGATGTAGGAAGAGCAGTAAATCCTAAAAATGTAGAAGGACAGATAGAAGGTGGAGTAGTTATGGGACTTGGTTATGCTTTAACTGAGGATTATCCCTTAAAGGATTCCATCCCAACCGCAAAATATGGAACATTAGGACTTTTTAGAGCTAATCAAGTTCCAGATATAGAATCTATAATAATTGAAAAAAATACTGATGAGGTTGCCTATGGAGCAAAAGGTATAGGTGAGATAGTTGTTATTCCTACAGCACCAGCAGTTCAAGGGGCCTACTATAAATTAGATGGAAAGTTTAGAACAAAGCTTCCACTTAGTGAAACCCCATATAGAAAAAAATAAAAACTCATGTTTTTACATCATTATTGAGATAAATATTGTTTAGACAAGTATCATAATGAGTTAAATTATAGAATAGATTAGTATAGACTGGTAAAACATTCTAATTAAAACAGGGGGTTTTTTATGAAAGTCTATATAGTACTAAGCATGGATACAAATGATGTAATTTCTGTAGATAAGGTTTTTAGGGATAAGGAAATAGCAGAGAAGTATGCAGATATTCAAAATTCAAGAAACAGGGCGTTAGATTATTTTATAAGAGAAAGAGCTTTAATGGAAAACATAGATGAGCCTGTTAGTGTGTAGATAAAAAAGAGGTGTAAAAATCAAACTTAAAGGATTTTTACACTTTTTTGTGTTTATGAATAGAAATTATTACCGATAACCTTATTAAGAGAATAATTAATTAAAAAAATACAGGAGGTAGATATGAAGATTTCAAGTTCATCTAATCTTAATTTATATGAAATAATTAAGGATAATAATAAGGTTGAATTAGTTTCTAATAAAAAGTTAGAATTGTCCCATACTAATGATAAAATTGAGATAAGTGATGAGGGAAGACAGCGTTTAGCTTCAGAAGTTGTAAACCATGCAGCTAAATATTTTGGAACTACTCAAATTAATGAATCGTTAAATAATATACTTGAGGATAAGTCTCCAGAAGTTAAGGAGGCGGTTTATAACATAATTCAATCTAATTTTATTAATAAAGGCAATGTCCCTAATGATAAGGAAAGGGCGGCTTTATTAGAAATGGGATTATCACAGGCTGAATTTATTGCTAATAATTATATGAATGATAATGAAGCTAAAGATTTTATGAGTACAATCAAACAGATTGCGGCAATTTCTAAAACGGGAGAAGTGGATGTTAAAACAGGAATAGTAAGTTATTATACTCCACCTGAAAGACCTGTTGGTGCCCCTAAGGATTATATAAATCCAGAAGAACTCATGAAAAGGTTTGAACCAGAAACATATAAAAAATTTGCAGATGCTGTTATTAATAAGGGCGATTGGGCTAGTATTCTTATAAATTTTGCAAAAAGAGCATCAACCAATTTGGATTGGTCTAAAAAGTTTAGGGAAGAAAGTAATAAAAAGATGGAAGTTCTTGAGAATAGTATTACTCAAAATAGATTTGAATCTGTATCTAAAAACAGTTTAGAAGATTTTTCAAAAGGAATGAAGTTATCAATATTAAATGCTGGTTTTACAAGTACAGATTTCATGTCAAAAAATATGGATGTTTTTATTAGAATAATTAAAGGTAATAAATAGCTTAAAGAGAGATTCTCAGGTTTTGAGAATCTCTCTTCTATTAACGAAGAGAAAATAAATTTAAGCAATAGCTAAATGAATTTACGAGAAAATCATTTCTTTAGTTTTGCTTGAATCAACCATATATTCGTAGGCTGCTATATGGCTATAATATAATTGTCCAAGCTTTTGACCTGTAGGAAGGTTCCAATCTTTTTGAAGTTCTGATGAAATAGCAAACCAGTTTGTAGTTTTTACTCCTGCTTGAGCCAGTCTACTTATAGCTGACTGCTCCACTAAAGGACACCAGGTTCCTGAGGCATCAATAGTAGCGTAAACATCATAACCATCTCTTACAGCAGAGATAGCAGGGAATGTTAAACATACGTCTGTAACTATTCCAGCCATTATTAATTTACTTCTTCCGGTAGCTTTAACTTTTCTTAAAAAGTTTTGATCTTCCCAAGCATTTATTATTGTTCTATCTATTACCTGCACATCAGGAAACATTTCAGTAATTTCTTTTAAGAATTCACCATTTGGGCCACTGCTTTTACTTGAAGTTAATATAACTGGAATATTAAATAGTTTTGCAGTTTCAGCTAAAGCGATAATATTATTTTTTAAAATATTTGTAGGTAAAGTTTTCACAGTTGAAAGTAACCCAACCTGATGGTCAATTAAAATTAAAGCAGAATTTTCTGGAGTTAAAGTTTCATAAAATCTAGTATTATCTTGCATAATTAGATTCCTCCTAAAAATATATTTTTAAATTAAACTACATTAATTAATATTCCCTTAGATGATTTTCATATGTTTTATAATTAATGACATTAAAGCTTGAACTTATAATGTTTTAACGATAATTACTAAAAATTAAGCGTTTATTTCAAAAACCCCATATTCACATTAATTTCATGGTAATATAAAGGTGAGAATAATTAAGTAAAATGGTACATATAGTTTTTTATTAGCGACTTAGAAAACTAAAGGGGAATTTATGAAAAATTTAATATTAATTTTAATGTTGATAGGCTTACTATTAGATTTTTATGCAGTCTTAAATCTATTTAGATTTAAGATAGGTTTTAATATTATTGGGAATAGGAGATATGTCAGTAGGACTAGTAGAGTGAAACTAAATAAGTATCTTGTAATCGGCGGAGTAGGAATTACTATAACTGCCATTGCATCGATTTTAAAGATATTTCTATGGTAAAGGGGAAGAATATGAAAAAGAAGTTTTCAAGATTATTTATAATTAATATTTTGTTTTATTTAAATAATTTTCTTTATTTAATATTTAGTTCAGAGGTGAAAAAAGGTATTTTGTATGATTTTTGGATAATATCACCTGTTATATTGCTTGTATTATCTTTTAATTTTATGGAATATTCCTATAAGAATAAATTAGGCATAAAAAATAAATCTATTATAGATTTTGTTATAAGGCTTTTAGCTTGTATTGCTGTTTTTTATAGTAAGGAAAGCCAAATAATATTTTTTAGTGTAACAAATTTAATAATGCTTATTACAAACATATTAGTAGAAGTTGATATAATGAAAGAGATTAGAAATAATAATTACTATAAGGATATAAAAGAAGCTAATTTGTATGAAAATGAAAAGTTAGATAAGTTAATAAAGAGATATTATTATTATAAAAATATGGATTTAGATAAATGTGATATAGATAATAGATATGAAGTTGATAAAATGTTTAGGCTTGAAAAGATGGAGAAAATAGCTAATAAAATTACATTTTGGTTATTATATACGCCTATAATTTTTTTAGATGATTTTCAAATCAGAGGTAAATTTGTTATAGGGGTAATACTCTTAATATCATTTTTTATATATTTATATTTATCACGGGAAAAGTTTAGATATTTCTATAAGGATAATATAAAATTAAATCGGAAAAATATAATAAATAGTATACTTCTTTTTGTAGGTATAACGGTAGTATATATTATAAAAGGATTCATTTATGAAGGTAATTTTATAGATTTAAGTTTAAAATATGAACTATGGATTATTATTTCTTTTGGGGCTATAGCATCAAGTTTATCAACTTATGAGAGTCAAGAAGTATTAAATAGGTATTCAATAAAAGATTAGCAAATGAGCTATCGCAAATATGCGGTAGCTCATTTATTTTAGATATATTCCTAAATAAATGTTAAAAAAATAACCACAAATATAATATTATAAATTTAAAAATTATAATTACAAAAGAAAAAGTCTTTGTATCTCCGTAATGCTCTTGAATTCATAGATTTGTATAAATAAAAAATTGAATATTTAGAAAAATATTAGCAATTTAATGTTAAAAAATTAACATTATTTCTGAAAAAAGTGATATAATTAAATAGTAATAATATAGAAGAATTTTATATAGGACAAGGAGGTTCTTTTATGGAATGGAAAAAAAATTTCGAAAGTAAGATAGTTACTGCAGATGAAGCTTCTAGAAAAATAAAATCAGGGGATAGGGTTGTTTTAGGCAATGCTTGTGCAGCTCCCAAAGATGTTGTTAAGGCCATGGTTTTAAACAAGGAAAATTATAGAAATGTTGAAATCATGAATATGCTTTTGCTAGAAGAATGTGAATATGTAAAACCTGAAATGGAGCCATATTTCCGTCACAATTCTTTGTTTGTTGGAGGTGGAGTTAGAGAGGCTGTTATGTCTGGAAGGGCAGATTATACGCCATGTTTTTTTTCTGAAATGCCTAAATTATTTAGAAGTATAAGGGTAGATGTAGCTATAATTAATGTTAGTGCACCTGATGAACATGGATATTGTAGTTTTGGGGTATCTGTTGACTATATTAAGGCAGCAGCAGAAGAAGCAAAAATTGTTATAGCAGAAGTAAACGATAAGATGCCAAGAACTATCGGAGATTCTTTTATACATGTTTCAAAGATAGATTATATAGTAAAGACCTCAAATGATATAGTTGAACTTACACCTCCAAAGATTGGGGAGCTCGAAAGAGCTATTGGTGAAAACTGCGCAAAGTTAGTAGACGATGAATCAACTCTTCAATTAGGAATAGGGGCTATACCAGATGCTGTTTTATTATTCCTTAAAGATAAAAAGAATTTAGGGCTTCATTCGGAAATGATTTCTGATGGAGTTGTTGAGTTAATTGAATCAGGTGTTATTACAAATGAGGCTAAAACTTTGCATAGAGGTAGATCTGTAATTACATTTCTTATGGGAACAAAAAAGCTTTATGATTATGTAGATAATAATCCTAATATCATAGTATATCCAGTTGACTATGTTAATGATCCACGTGTTATAGCTCAAAATGATAAGATGGTTTCTATTAATTCTTGTATCCAAGTGGATCTTATGGGACAAGTAGCTGCAGACACAATAGGATTAACTCAGTTTAGCGGAGTTGGTGGACAAGTTGATTTTATAAGAGGAGCTGCTATGAGCAAAGGTGGTAAATCTATAATAGCAATGCCTTCAACAGCTGGACATGGGAAATTTTCAAGGATAGTTCCTATGTTAGATGAAGGAGCGGCGGTAACTACATCTAGAAATGATATACATTACGTTGTTACTGAATTCGGGATAGCAGAATTAAAAGGAAAAACCTTAAGGGATAGAGCAAGAAACTTAATAAATGTTGCCCATCCTAATTTTAAAGAAGAATTGATAAGTGAATGGGAAAGAAGATTTAAAATGAAGTTTTAGAAATACGTATGTAGACATCCTATAGAAATATGGGATGTCTATATTTTATTATAGGATATTGAATTTATACTAAATGACTATCATTAATAGAATATGTAATTAAGATTTTTCCTCAAGAATACAGATTATTTTTCTTAATGCTAATACTATTGAGCCTAAAGAAAAAAGCATAGCAGACATTAAAATTCCATTTGAACCATTAACAAGTGACAGCAAAGATGATATGAACGCAAAAACTGCTGCATAAAATAAGAAAGTTTTCATAGAACTCCTCCTAAAAAATAAAAAATAAATTAATAAAGATATCATACCATATTTTTACTTGTTATAAATATGATGCATTTAATTGGTACATAAAATAAAGTTTTAAATATACTTGAACTATTATTATATTTGTTATATA
>NZ_DCLI01000095.1:0-437 GCF_002320975.1 Clostridium sp. UBA1652 | reverse complement strand
TATATAACAAATATAATAATAAAGGAGGAAATAGAATGCTCATAAGAATTGATTTTCAAAGTGATGTTCCTATATATCTTCAGCTTAAAAACCAAATAGTCCATGGAATAGCAAGTTCTGAACTTCAGCCTGAGGAGAGCTTACCTTCTGTTAGACAAATGGCGGAAGACATCGATATAAATCTCCACACTGTAAATAAGGGATATAACCTATTAAAGGATGAAGGGTTTGTTACTATTGATAGACGTAAAGGTGCAGTAGTAAATGAAATACCTATTAAGCCAAGCGAAAAGGTTAAGGAAACTTTAAAAGATGAATTGAAAAATATAATTGCTCAAGCGCATTGTTTTGGAATGGATAAAGAAGAATTTATAAATGAGTGTTTAAGTATTTATGACGAATATAATAAATAAACCTGATAGTGTAAAGTGAGATAT
>NZ_DCLI01000096.1:0-100910 GCF_002320975.1 Clostridium sp. UBA1652 | reverse complement strand
TCGTTGTGTAAGTTTCGTTTTTATTCAAAACTTCTTAAGTTTCCTCTGTTTAATTTTCAAAGACCATTTTTTGTTTTTCGCTACTGTACCGCAGCGACAAGTAATATCTTAACACATATGTTTCGACCTTTTTCTACAAATCTATCATATTTATCATATTATTTCTGTATTTCTAAATAATTCATTGTTTTACTAAGTATTTCTTATATTGATACACTAGGGCCTGTAGCCTTTAGTTTTAGGAATATTTATTATAATTCCAATTTTCAATCTTATTAAGGCTTTAAAATAATCATTAAATATGGTATTATATATTTCATAACATATTTTGTTTAATAACAAGGAGGAATTTTAATGGAATCAGTCCCTGAGGGTAGCGTCACGACTCAATTGGTTTTGATAGTTATCCTAACTTTAATTAATGCTTTTTTTGCATCAGCAGAAATGGCAATAGTCTCAATTAATAAGAATAAAATCAGACACCTTGCCGAAGAAGGCAACAAAAAAGCTAAATTACTAGAAGATCTTATGAACGAACCTAGTAATTTTCTATCTACTATACAAGTTGGTATTACCTTAGCTGGATTTTTTGCTAGTGCATCTGCAGCTACTGGAGTATCAGGACAATTAGCTAAACTATTAGATAGTCTAAGTGTTCCTTATAGTAGTAATGTAGCTCAAATTGTTGTTACTATCTTACTTTCTTATGTAACTCTTGTATTTGGAGAGTTATTTCCTAAACGTGTAGCCTTAAAGAAAGCAGAAGCTATAGCAATGTTTTCAATTAAACCTATAATTTTTATTTCTAAAATTGCCTTACCATATGTAAAACTACTTTCTGGATCAACAAATTTATTGCTTAGAATAACAAAGCTTAATGATGATGATTTAGAAGAGAAAGTATCTAAAGAAGAAATACGTTCTTTAATAGAAGTTGGACAAGAACATGGCGTAATAAATGAAACCGAAAAAGATATGATAGAGAGTATATTCGAGTTTGATGATACTATCTCAAAAGAAATTATGACACCTAGAACCGATGTATACCTACTTAATATAGATACCCCTATAGCAGAAGCTATTGATGAGTTATTAGAAGAAAGATTTTCTAGAATACCTGTTTATGAAGATGATATAGATAATATTATAGGTATTCTTTATATGAAAGATTTTATAGTACAAGCTCGTAAAGTTGGTTTTGAGAATGTTAATATTAGAGAAATTCTTCATCAACCTTATTTTGTACCAGAAACTAAAAATATAGATATATTATTTAGAGAACTTCAGTCCAATAAGAAAACTATGGCTATATTAATAGATGAATATGGTGGTTTCTCAGGAATACTTACTATAGAAGATCTTATTGAAGAAGTTATGGGTAATATAAATGATGAAGATGATCACGAAGAACCTCATATAGAAAAATTAGATAATAAGACCTATGTAGCAAATGGTTTATTATCTTTAGATGACTTAGCAGATTCTCTTCATATGGAACTAGAAGATGGTTATACAGACACTTTAGGTGGATTCTTAATAAATCTATTAGGCTCTATACCTAAAGATGGAGAGACATATAATCTTACTTACGAAAATATAACTTTTAATATAGAGGAAGTTAAGGAAAAAAGAATAACAAAAGTAAGGATATCCTTATAAATTTTGTGAGTACCGAGAATAATAGTTCTCGGTACTTTTTATATAGAAGTGATATAATGTACTTATATTTACTTTAAATGTAAGGAGATTCTATGAGCATAGATAAATTAAAAGAAATACTTATAAATTCAAATAATATTGTATTCTTTGGGGGTGCTGGTGTATCAACAGAGTCTGGAATACCTGATTTTAGAAGCGCTAGTGGTTTATTCAATGAGAGATTAAATAAAACTTTTACTCCTGAACAACTAGTTTCTCATACATATTTTATGAGATATACTGAGGATTTTTATAAATTTTATAAAGATAAACTTATTTATGAAGAAGCTAAACCCAATGATGCTCATTTAGCACTAGCTAAACTTGAAAAACTAGGTAAACTAAAAGCAGTTATTACTCAAAATATAGATGGACTTCATCAAGCTGCTGGTTCTGAGACTGTTTTTGAACTACACGGATCTGTTCACAGAAACTACTGCACTAAATGTCATAAATTTTATCCAGTAGAATTTATATTAAAATCTTCTAAAACTCCTAGCTGCACAGACTGTGGAGGAACTGTAAAACCAGATGTTGTTTTATATGAAGAAGGGTTAGATGAGGATGTTATAAATGGAGCTGTTAACGCTATAGCTCATGCTGACACTTTAATAATTGGTGGCACTTCATTAGTTGTTTACCCAGCTGCTGGACTAATTAATTATTTTAAAGGAAAAAATCTAATATTAATAAATAAAAGCACTACTTCTGCTGACTCTAAAGCTGATTTAGTTATACATGATTCTATAGGAAAAGTTTTAAAAAAATGTACTGAAGATTTATAGATAATAAAAGCCATCTTTCATACAAAAGATGGCTTTTAAACTTACAGTATTCTCTTTATAAAACTTACATTAGTCCTAAAACTTTATTTCAGAAGGATATCTCCATTTTTGTATTTCATCTAAACTAATAGAGTTAGGCTCTTTTCCACCATTCATCATAAGAGCTCTATAATAAATCTCTGCTAATTCTTCAACGTAGTTAGCTTTAAGTAGTGCGTCTTTACTATTTCTATCAACAGCTACTACTCCATGACTTTCTAAAAGTACGACATCAGCTTTTTGTATAGGTTCTATTACACTATTAGAAAGTGCTGTTGTTCCTGGAGTTCCATAATCAGCTACTGGAATTATCCCTTCTTTTAATCCTAGTACCGAACACTCATAAACTATTGCTGGTATAGGCTTTTTAATCACTGCAAATGAAGTAGCAAATTTTGAATGAGTATGAACTATTACATTAACATCTGGTCTTGTCTTATATATCTGTAGATGCATTAAAAGTTCGCTTGTAGGTTTCATATCTCCTAGTCTTTCTATTACATTTGCCTCCATATCCACTACACAAATCTGTTCATGAATAAGCTCGTTTCTGTCAACTCCCGCTGGAGTTACAACTACTAAATTACTCTTTCTGTCTCTTATACTGAAGTTTCCTGACTTATGCCTGCAAAGTCCTGATTTTTCAGCATCTTTAGCTACTTGTAGAAGTTCTCTCTTTAAATTCTCTAACATATTCTATCCCCCTAATAAAATTAATAGCATAACAAGTCTTGAAACAAGTTATGCTATTAATTATTGAATTACTTAGTTTGTCCGTAATATGAGTTTGCACCATGTTTTCTTAAGAAATGTTTATCTAGTAAGTTACTATCTATAGATGCCAGATGAGTATTTAAGTTTAAAGTATCATAAGCCATTTTACAAACTTCTTCTAATATAACTGCATTATGAACTGCTTCATCAGCATCTTTTCCCCAAGTAAATGGTCCATGACTATATACTAGTACCCCTGGCATTTGACTTGGATCTATATCTTTAAAAGTTTCAACTATTACATTACCAGTTTCTTCTTCATATTGACCTTTTATTTCTTGTTCATTTAAAGCTCTTGTACATGGAATTGTTCCATAAAAGTGATCTGCATGAGTTGTACCGAATGCTGGTACACTCTTAGTTGCCTGTGCCCATATTGTAGCCCAAGGTGAATGTGTATGAACTATTCCACCGATATCCTTAAACTTCTTATATAACACTAAATGAGTTGGTGTATCTGAAGATGGTCTTAATTTTCCTTCAACTATGTTTCCATCTAAATCTACTACTACTAAATCCTCAGCTGTCATATTATCATATTCAACACCACTTGGTTTTATTACAACTAAGCCTGTCTCCCTATCTATTGCGCTAACATTTCCCCAAGTAAACTTAACAAGTCCATATCCCGGTAAATCTAAATTTGCTTTTAATACCTTCTCTTTTAATTGTTCTAACATTTTAAATTTCTCCTCTCTAATTTTAGTTTAATATGCTTCATAATCCTTAATTTGTTCTAATCTTCTTGTATGATGTTTTCCTATAAACTCTGTATTTAGCCATATATCAACTATCATAAAAGCAAGCTCTTCTCCTATAACTCTTCCACCTAAACATAAAACATTGGAATCATTATGTTCTCTCGTTGCCTGTGCTGTAAATTTATCACTTACTAAAGCTGCTCTTATTCCAGGGACTTTATTAGCTGCAATTGAAACGCCTACCCCTGTACCACAACATAATATACCTTTTTCAAAATGTTTAAGAGCTACTTCTGTTGCTACTTCAAAAGCTACTTTAGGATAATCTACGCTCTCACTGGAATAGCTTCCAAAGTCTTTATATTCAATATTATTTTTCTCTAATTGCTTCTTTATTGCTTCTTTAAGTTCATAACCGCCATGATCACAACCTATTGCTATCATACTCTCACCTCATAAATACCTATAACTATTTCTCTTACATCTAATCCGTTTCCTAATTTATCTACCACGAAAAATCCCCTTCTACTAAATCCTTAGTAGAATTTTGAAACCACCTTATTAAATTCAGCTAAAGTTTTAGAAATATCTCCACCTTCAAACATTGCAGAACCTACAACTATATCATTAGCTCCAAATTCCATAACCTTTGAAATATTGTTTATATTTATTCCACCATCTACTTGTATATCAAAGTCTAGCCCTTTAGCCAATTTAAGTTCATGTAATTCCTTTATTTTATGTCCCATAAATGGTATAAAAGTTTGTCCTCCAAAACCAGGCTCTACTGTCATAATTAAAACCTTGTTTAACATTTCCTTCACATGTTTTATTGCCTCTATTGATGTAGCTGGATTGAGAGATACACCTGCTTTTATACCAAAGCTTTTTATAGTATAAATAGTCTTATAGAGATGAGGGCAAGTTTCTGCATGAACTGTTATATTATCTGCCCCTGCTTCCACTAAAGCCTCAATAAACATATCTGGATTTTTTACCATCATGTGAACATCAAATTCTAAATCCTTGCTTATACCCCTAAGCATCTTAATTTGATCTGGTCCAAAAGCTATATTAGGTACAAAGTTACCGTCCATAACATCAATATGAAGTGATTTTATTCCGTGTTTTTCTAAGCTGTGTATATCCTTCTCTAAATTACAAAAGTTTGCTCCTAATATTGAAGGTGATATTCTTATTCCCATATCTATTCTCCTTTACTATTTGCTTTAGTATTAAAACTTCTTAAAACTCTACTAGGACTTTATTGAAGTAAATTTTTCTACCAGCCATATCTTCTAGGTACTTACCTACTTCTTCAACCTTTATCTTATGAGATATCATTGGTTTGAATTTAATTTCACCCTTTGACATGAAATCTATAGTTGCATACCAAGCTCTTCCTGGATATGGTGATGTATATGAATTCCAAGAACCTTGTATCTTAATTTCTCCTCTTAATACACTTTCTATGGACTCTTCTTTTAGATGTAATTCAGAATGAGATATTCCAAGATAAACTACTCTTCCTCTTTTTTTAGCTATTAGTATTGCTTGCTCTTGTGTGAATTTACTTCCTGCTGTTTCTGCAACTACATCAGCTCCACCATTAGTTAATTCTCTAATTACTTTAACTGCATCACAATCCTTTGAATTAACTGTTATATCTGCACCTAATTCTTTTGCAAGCTGTAATTTTTCATCAAATATATCAACTGCTATAATTTTTGAAGCTCCAAAAATCTTAGCCCATTGCATAGTGAATTGACCTATTGGACCACATCCCATTACTACAACAGTATCTCCAGGTGTTATTTCTGCCTTAGCTAATCCATGATAACCTATTGTAGCTGGTTCTATTCCTGCTGCTGTTTCAAAATCTAAAGTATCAGGAATCTTAAGTACATGTTCCTTTGGAACCCTAGTATATTCAGCAAAAGCTCCGTTACTTCCAGTTCCTATAATATTGTAATGATCACATAAACCATAATTTCCAGCTCTGCAATATTCACATTCTCCGCAAGGTATAAGTGGCGCTATAGCAACTCTATCACCTTTCTCAAAACCTGTAACATTTGCTCCAACTTCCTCTATTTCACCACAAAATTCATGTCCTAATATTAATGGATACTTTCTTGCCCCACTAACCATTGCTCTTGGTAAATCTGAGCCACATATTCCTGCATATTTAACTTTAACTAAAACATCATCTGATCCAATCTGTGGAATATCTACCATCTCACATCTAATATCTTTTAATGCATGTATAACTGCTGCTTTCATTTTTCCTTCCATTGAACTATTACTCCTTTCAGAAGGCTCCTAATAGGATACCTTTATTTAAAAAGTTCACCTTTTGTAATTAATAAAAAGCAAGTCCCATGCCAACCAAAAATATAAAATTACACTGTATGTAAAAGCAGATTTTTACAGTAAAACTTCCATCTTCATTACATTTCCTTAAAAATTATCCTTTTTCATAAAATGTTTATGTTTTTTTGTATATGTAACTTATTAGTTATAGAAAATAAAAAGAAGCCTTCATCCTTATGAAAGCTTCTTTTAAAATTCTTCTGATAAATTTAATAAATATATACCTTATACTACTCCGTCTTATTATTTCTCAAAATTCTTGCTTCTACTATCCTTGAAATAGTCCCAGCTAGTAACAAAATAACGTATAAAACCTTATCAATACTAGCAGGTATATATTTGTCATATACTATGCTAATAGAAACAGCTACACATATGAGAAAAGAAAAAAAGTCACTTAATGCTAGTATTTTTAGTGTCTTTTCATAATTTTGAGATGCAAATTCCCTCATCGCTTGTCTTCTCATTTTAATTGCAATACTTATTAACTTCTTGTTTTTATTAGTAAGTAAAGAAATTGACGATATAAAAAAGTATACAGATAAAATAACCATTAATCCCAAAATAATCTTCATTTGGTATCTCCTCTCAGTACTATAAACATATATTATCATTTTTTCGCATAAAAATCTAGGGCTATAAGCCCTAGATTTTATTGATAACTATAAGTCTGTGTCTTTAATGAATAAGTAGGATAGCTTGATCCTGGCATATATCCAACATACTTGTAAGTTGAAGTTATTACAAAATATGTGTATCCATTTTGAGCCATGTATTTCATCTTTTGACTAATTAAATAAGAGTCTCCTTCAACTACAGCTTGTAGAAATAGCAAAGTTGAGCCTATAGGACTTTTCTTTAATATCTTTTCTGCTATCCAACCAGCTATTCCTACTACTACTCCACCAGTTACATCATTGAAGTTTGAATTTGTATTAAGCCTACTTTGTAAATCAGCCTTGCTAATTTTTACTACTTGTGTGATATCATTCATATTCATCTCTCCTCATTTTTTAAATTATTTTATATTCAACTCGATCGATTCAAATACATAATATAAAGATAAAATTTTTTAAATTCTGTAAACTAATTTTTATTATTATTTAAAATATTTTTTTTCAAATCTATTATTTCATTGGATATACTATCTAATGTTTCTAACTTGTCTGTCAACTGATTTATAATATTTTGATAATTCTTTTCTCTTTCTTCTTGAGTATTGTCTCTTTTCTCTTGATTCTTTAGAATATAAAAAATCAGAACTAAACTTAACCCTGCCCATATCCCCTGAGTTGCAGCCATTTTTACTAACTCACTTTCCATATATATCCTCCTAAGCAACAAAATTTTTAATTTTATATAATGCCCTTCTATTTAAACGATTTATATATTGTCGAGACAAACCCAATAAATCCCCAATTTGTATGTCTGAGAGACAGTTAAAGTATTTTAAGATTATCACTTTTTTTCTGAGTCATTCAAATATTTTAATAAATCATAAAAGTATATATCACTATGGAATTCCATTTTATAATTCCAATCTTTAATCTCACAACTTAATTCATTACTACTGTAGTTTTTATACTTGTTTATATTAATATATCTATTAACTATAGATTGTCTTAAATAGCTTACTATGACAGCATCACTTAGATAAAGTAAACTCTGTGGAATCTTATAAACAGTTTCAATAAAACATAGAATTAATTCTGATTTACAATCTTCATAATGAGATAAATAAGAATACTTTCTTAGTAATGGCTCGAATTTTTCTAAAAGATTTAATAATGACTCATCTTTTCCATCTTTAGCTTCAATTATAAAATTGCTTAATTTAGAATTCATATTCCTTCCTCCTTTAAGCAATAAAGACAATTTATGCTAATATATGTAAACTTAATTTGGTATTTTCTTAAAATTTATTTATATTATGTATATACTTGTATTTTATAAATAGTTTAAAGATAAAAAAATATCTTTTTTCTTTCAAATTTTACATCTTATGATTGTATATTATAAGACTTAGTTAAGTATCCTATTTCATGTAAAATAATATTAAGTGCATAAAAAAATTGCCAAGGCTACTGTGAGACGTCGATTTTTTTGCGCATCTACCTTTACAAACGCATGTGAGGAAAATCTGCACTTATCTAACCCTTACAGGCGTTCAATTCCTATTTTTTATTCTTTAGAAGTAACATTAACATCTAGCAATAAATTCATCTCATAGAGTTAGTTTCATTATAATTTCTTAAAGAACAAAAAAAGACTACATCCCAATCAATCACATGACTTCTCATCAATGTAATTTAAATAGAATGTAGTCTACTTTTATAAGTTTAAAATTAGTGTCTAAGTTTTAAGTTAATTACTCTACTGTTATAGCACTTACTGGACATTGCTCTTCAGCTTCTTTTGCACTTTCAACTAAGTTATCTTCAAGTTCATTTTCTACTGCTTGCGCTTTTCCTTCATCGTCCATTTCAAATACTTCTGGACATACAGCAGCACATAATCCGCAACCTATACAAGCATCCTTATCAACAAATCCTTTCATAAAAAACTCCTCCTTAAAATAATTATTCACTTCTCATTACCATTAATTTCTATAAGTGATTAATTAAAGTGTATCACTTTGTATAGCTCATTTCTGTAACTGATGTTACCTCTATACAATTATTTATTGGTATACATCTCTATATGGAATAGCAGAGGGAATTTAATTACTTAATTATCTAATTACCTACTTATTTAATTATCTAATTACTTAATTATCACCGTACTACCATAAGTACGGTGATAATTAAATAATTAAGTATGCAGTTTTTCATCCTTTAGAAGTAACGTTATAATAAATGAATTTTATAAAACTAATAGGAGTTTCTACAGATCAGTAGTGTATAGCATCTTTTCAAACATCATTAAATTCACAATAAAAAATGTAGTGAGACTTTAATAAGCCATCACTACATTTCTATTTTAAATATTAAACTGCTTCTGCTATTGGTTCTGGGTTATTTTTTGCAGCTTGTCTTTCTAAGTAATCATAGATTGAATCTTTGTTCTTTCTGAATAATACTAGTAATACTACATATACAGCTACTGCTAAACCGATAAATATAGGATTTTGACTTAAGAATGCAAAGAATACTAATCCCATAAGTGGTTTTCCTAAAATATTAAAGCTTGTTATCATTAAAGCTCCTGCTGGTAGTGCAATTCCTACACCTGTAGCTATTTCAGTAAATAATGGTGCTGTGTAAGTACACATTAATAGTCCAAGTCCAAACCAAATGATTCCGTTAACTATTGTTTTAGCCATGTTACCATTTGTTAATGCAACTATACCTTGTACCATGTAAGGCAATGCTAGTAAATCTACAACTGGTAATACTTTGTTTCCTGGTAAAACCATTGCTACTACTACCATGATTGGAATTAATATAACTCCGCTGATTAATGTAGCTGGTTCACCATAGCCTGTAGCATCATTAACACCTAGGTAGAATTCACGTGTAGAGTTAGATCCTTTTTTAAGACTCTTTCTAGCAGCTTCAGTTATAGGAAGGAATGCTTGAGCAAAAAGTCCTGCTATCTTAGGGAATATAGCCATGATTGCACTTGTTGCAATACCCATCTTAGTTATTTCTCCCCAAGCTGCTAAAGTGTTAAGCGATGTTAAGTTTCCGAGTGCACCTATAAACATACCTAATAATAGTCCTAAAGAAATTGGTTCTCCGAAGAAACCTAGTTTCTTTTGTAGTATTTGTGGATTTAACTTTATTTTATTAAATCCTATTGCATTAAGTATTGGATCAAAAGCTGCTGTAAATACTGCTGCTTCTATATTATGCATAGCGATTATTGTACAGTTTGGATATTGATAATAACTTGACCATCTTTTTGCCATAAGCTCTGCAATTAATAAGCTGTACATGTTTAATAAAATCATACAAGCTAATGCTAAGAACATGTTCTTAGTAACTACGAATACCATTGAACCCCATACTATATAAGAGTAATTATTCCAAAGATCTGAAGGTTGAAATACATTTGTTACTTTAAGAACAAATAGTAAAGTCTGAACTATTAAACCTACTGCTAAAAATATCATTCCTGGTTCAGTTGAGAATGCAACTAAAGCTGTCGCTTGCCAACCTACATCGAAAGCAGGTAATTGAATTCCTGTAGTATCTACCATCTTTTGAACAATTGGTGATATGATTGGTGTAAATGAATTTAATAATAACGTGAACCCTTCAAGTCCTACCCCTGCATATAAAGCTGAAAAGAAAGCTTTTTTAGTTTTTACTTTTAAGATTTTTGCTATAACAAAAATCATTATAGGAACAAATATTGGTGCTCCAAATGTATCAAAAATTTGTTTTAGTGTTTGAAAAAACATCTTGACCCCTCCCCTTTATTCTACTTTTTACTTAATTTTTCAATAACAGCCATAACTTCATCAAGGAATTCTTCTTCTCCAAATCCAGTTAAGAATCCTACAGCATTTATAGTAGGTATACCATAATCTGCTTCTGGTAGTGGACTTGTATGAGTTATAAAATCAAACCCTCCTCCCGATACTAAATTATAAGCTTCTGTTGGTCTAGCTTCCTTAGTTGTAATATATATACCTCTTTCTTCAAGTTCATCTTTTAGCTTTTCAGCTATCATTGATGAAGTAACTGTTCCTGATCCACATACTGATAAAACACTGAATTTTTTCATTTTACATTCTACCCCTTTTCATATTATTTTTATATTAGACTGCCAAGCAGCGTAATAGCTCATTTACTTCTTCTTTTGATGAAGCTTTTTGAAGATTCATCAGTAATTCTTTGTTTTGGAAAACTGACATTAATGTTTTTAATAATTGAACCTGTGCATTAGGATTTTTTACTGCAAGTAAAAATACTAATTGCACTTTTGTTTTTTGTGTAGGGTCTATCATCATATTAAACTCTACCGGTTCCTCTAATGTAGCAATTGCTATTGTTGACTCATTTACGTGACCTGAATCTGTATGTGGTATAGCAACACTAAATCCATCTATAGGTAACCCTGTTGGTAATGTTTCCTCCCTAGTAAGAACTGCATCTACATAACTATCTAGTACATATCCTTTTGACAACATAAGATTTCCTAACTTTTCTATGACCTCTTGTGACGACTTTGCTTTTAATTTTAGTTCGATTAAATCTAAATCTAACATGATATTTTCACTCCTTTAATTAATTTAATATATAGTAAATTTTATCTTTAAACTCTTTAATGCTTTTAGTAGCCTTTAATTCTTCTATAAATTCTTGTTTTAAGAATGGCTTTAACATACTTTTTACAAGATTTTTATCATTAACCCTAAGGGTTGGTAGACATACTATTTGAACATTACCAAATCCCCAGCTTATAGGTCTTTTGAGTTTTACGAAAACCATAGAGGATCTTTTTACTTCTGACGTATCTCCATGAGGCATAGCTACTCCCCCTTTAAAGAAGGTTGGAACTATTTCTTCTCTTTTTAGTACAGAATTCATAAAACCTTTATTTACATATCCTTTATTTATAAGTAAGGAGCACATTATTTCAATTAACTCCTTAGAGTTTTTAATGTCTGGTTCAAATAGAATTAAATCATCATCATATATTGAGCTACTATTAAGCTTGCTTTTATTTAATATAAATTCCAGTTCTCTTGATCCGTTATTTATTAATAGTGGATCATAAGGTATAAAGTTTATTCCCTCAATCTCTGGATTTATGGTTCCTACTATTGCTATAATCTTATAATTCATTCCTATTTCCTTAATCTTTTCCCTTAGCTTTTCATCCATAACACCTAGCTGGAATATATTAAGATTAGGATAATTTTTTAAGTAAGATTCTTTTATAAATGAAGCCGTCCCTTCGCCAGTTAAACAAAGTGTAACTATTGCTTTAGGTTTTGAAGTTTCTTCTACAATTAAGTTAGGATAACTTACTCTAGATCTAGTTAGGCTGAAATAAATTTCATCTAAATCGCTATCGTGTAAAGATGCCTTTCTAGCGGCTTCTATAACACTTAATAAATCTACTCTGTCTATTGTCCTAGTTTTTATTCCAAGCTTCTCTGAAATCATTCCCCCAACCTTAACTAATGAACCCATATCCACTAAAAATATTATTCCTTTTCCTTCATCCACTATTTTAGAAACTGCTAGGGCCTTTTCATAAATTACAGATGGGTTTTCACTTAAAGGCATATCTATTGCTACTGGGAAATTAACATTTAATAGTTGTTTTGTGACCTTCACTATTTCTGTAGCAATCTGTCCATGAGATAAAACTATTACCCCTACTCTGCTTTCATTTGGTTTATTTTCAGTAGCTGCCTTTATATACATTGCAATGAATCCAACTTCATCTTCTGGTATTTTTATATTTTTCTTCTTTTCTAATTTTTCTGCAAAACTTAATGCTGCTCTATATTCTTCAAAGAGTTCATCCTTTATCTTAGCTAAATTAATGTTAATTATCTGCTGTTTAAGCATTATCCTCTTAACAGCCTCTTCAAGATGTATCGCTAAATAAAGAAATACGTTTTCATTCGATGAGTCAATATTTTTAATCAAACTCCCTCTTAGCTCTTTAACTAAGTTAACTATATCTCCATCAATAAGATTTACTAAATCATTTAAGGTAACTAATTTATCCTTGTCCCCATCAAATTCTAGATCCTTAAACTTATTTACTATAAAGGTCCAAAGTATCTCTTCACACTCTTCTGCTTCCATATCTAGATTTAATAGTTCATGGTACTTCTTTTCAATTTGAGAATAAAAATCTTCTAAAAACACATCATCATTTTTACTGTTTTTTAAAACCTCTATCTTATTTCCAGACAAGGGAATGAGTATCATATCCTTGCTATACTTTCTAACTTCCATTACATTTACATCTTCTAGCATAAGACCATTATCAACTATGTTTGATTCTAAAACTTCGTCATAGCCTATATTGATTATGTCTTCGCTTCTATTTATGTGTTTCATAAATGCTCTGGCGCAAATGACCTTTATTATACTTTTCAGCTGACCTATGTTTCCGTTAAACTTTTTTAGTGTCAATATTTCAATTACCCTTGCCTCTATATAAATCTTGTAATTGATTCTGTCGCATTCCTCTTGAAAAAACTGATATATAAGATTAATTTTTTCTACAAAAAATCTTTCTTTTAATGAAGGTATGGAAATTATCATAGGTATTCTTCTTCTAAATGTCAGAAGAAGCTGAGATTCTATGTTTTCTGTTGTAGCACCTATGAACATTATATTTACTTTTCTTTCAACACCTGTTTCCCCAAGCCTTCTAAATGTACCCCTATCTAATATTGAGAAAAGTATTTCTTGTCCTTTTGGGGGAAGTCTATGAATTTCATCTAAAAAAAGTATCCCATTATTTGCTTGTTCTACTAATCCCTCACTATCTGAATCTGCTCCTGTAAAAGCACCTTTTTTGTATCCATATAATAAGGATAGTAATAATTGAGGATTGTCCCCATAGTCTGCACAGTTGAATATTATAAAAGGCATATCTTCTGAACCTTCTCTATAATTCTTGGCAAACTTGTACATACTCTCTGCAAATTGTGTTTTACCAACACCACTCTCACCTGTAATTAATGTAGGAAGTCCAAAAGGTGGATATAGTATTGCTGACTTAGCTTGATAAATACATTTCTTTAAACTTCCGTTATAACCTATCAAAAGTTCAAAAGGATCTGAGTATTCATCTCCATCAATTATCTTTTCAATATTTTCACCGTTTTCTTGCAATAACTCTTCAACTACATGCCTCGATATATCAAAACCATCTTCTAAAAGTTTCCTAGTTATTTTACTTACATTTATCTTAGGATCTTTTTTTAGAATTTCTTCTACTTTACTTTCAAGATAAGGTTTTCTTCTTTCTCGAGAGTTTCCTATATTAAGTTCTTTTCTTAATGCGGTGATATTTTCTCTTGATGTAGCTAACATCTTTGCAAGCTTTGCATCAGTATAAGGATCTTTTTTGTTTTCATTTTTTATTAGGTTTATAAACTTGTCTTTTAAATTCATACTAAATCCTCCTACGTTTATATATTTAGCAAGTGCTGTGCCAAACATATTTCTAATTGTAATTTATCTCCTAACCCTCCTTTCTAAGCCAAAAGAAATTAAACTGTATACATTTTCAAAAATAGACTTACGTTTTCTGTATACATTTTCTTAAAATTTTATACTAAAGTTAGATTTATTTAAATGAGAAAGTTCTCAATTTTGAGGCAAAAAAAATAAGGTCAGAGATTTTACTCTCTAACCTTATTTGTGTATTTCTTTATAATGCTAATTCCTTATATTTCTCCAAAAGTTTAGCTAACTTACTATAAATATCTTTTGCTCCACCACTTAAGTCACTTTCTATATTTAAAGCAAGTAAAGGCTCATGAAGAGATAATCTAAGTAGGAACCAACCTTGTTCTTTTATGCAATTAATCTTTATTCCTTCATAGTTTTTAGGTTCAATACTCCAGCCTTCTATAGTAGAAACACTTTCTTTTAAATCTTCTATAACAGACTGTCCGTAAGGTCTAAAATCTTCACACTTAATCTTTATCCTTTTTTCTTCAGTTTCTAAAGGATGTTTTAAGTCTTTTATTAAGGAATCTATATCCTTGCCTTCTTTTTTTAGTTTGGACATTTCTATAAGGATCTTTACTATAAGGTAAGCCCCATCATCTAGAAAATAGTTTTCCTTTAAAGCTGCATGCCCTGAAGTTTCTATTGCTAGAGGAGATACGATGCCTTCTTCATTAAGTCTTTTAGCTTCATTTATAACATTTTTATATCCTCTTTTAAATCTATGATGAACTCCACCTAAGTTAGTTATAAATTCTGCTAATCCTGTTGAGGTAATAGAATCTGTAACTATAGTTGCGCCCTCATTTTCTTTTAAAACTATAGAAGATATTAATGCTATAAGAGCATTTTTATTTATCTCTTCTCCTGTTTTAGAAACTATTGCTGATCTATCTACATCGGTGTCAAAGATTATTCCTAAATCTGCTTTTGAGTTAAGTACTGCATTTTTTATAGATTCCATAGCTTCTTTGTTTTCTGGGTTAGGTATATGGTTAGGGAAAGTTCCATCTGGGTCTAAAAACTGACTACCTTCAATGTCTGCCCCAAGTTCCTTTAATACCTTATCTGCAAAGAATCCACCTGCTCCATTTCCTGCATCCACTATTATTTTGCTTCCTGCCAATGGTTTTTCAGTTCCTACAGCATTTCTTACTTTATCAACTAGTAATTTAGAATAGTCTTTTACTAAATCTATTTCTGAAACAGTTCCTTGTGATACCACTATATAATCTTCATTATCTTCTAAAGCCAAATTTATTATTTCATCAATATCTTCTTTTTCACATCCCCCAAGTGGAGTGAAAAATTTAAGACCATTATAATAATATGGAAGGTGGCTAGCTGTTATCATTATTGATCCATCACATTTATAATCTTCTAAAACCGTAGTCATAAACATAGATGGTGTGGTAGTAATCCCACAATCATCTACATTTACTCCAACTTTAGTTAGAGACTCAGTCAAAGCTGATTTTAAACTAGGACCTGATAATCTTGAGTCCATACCTAATGCCACTTTTATATTATCTTTATTATTTGACTTATTTTTTAAAAACTTTGCAAAACCAACTCCAAGTAATTTCACAATTTCGGGGCTTAGGGTTTCTTTGTACTCTTCAGTTTCTATAGCTATTCCCCTTATATCCGTACCATTTTTCAGCTTTTTTAATGTAAGTTTTGTATTATCATCTACTACATTATATAAACTTGTGCTCATGGTTATTTCCCCCCCTTAGTAATTACTATTAAAGTGATTTAGCTGCTTCAACTATGTCTTTTGCAGTTAATCCATAATGTGCTAATAAAACATCTGGAGTTCCTGATTGACCAAATACGTCTTTAACTCCGATTCTCTTAAGTTTAGCTGGAGCTTCTTCAGCTAATACTTCTGCTACTGCTGAACCTAATCCACCTATTATGCTGTGCTCTTCAGCTGTAACTACTTTACCTATAGTTTTAGCTAAGTTTACTATAAGTTCATTATCTAATGGTTTTATAGTTGGTATATTTACAACAGTTGCTTCTATGTTTTCTTTGCTTAATGTTTCTGCTGCTTCTAAAGCTTTAGCTACCATTATTCCTGTTGCTACTATAAGTACGTCTTTTCCTTCTCTTAAAACTTCACCTTTTCCTATTTTGAATTCATAGTTTTCATCATGGATTACAGGTGTAGCTGCTCTTCCGAATCTTATATAAACTGGTCCATAATAATCTACTGCTGCAAATACTGCTTTTTTAGCTTCTACCGCATCAGCTGGATTTATTACTACCATATTTGGTATACTTCTCATTAAAGATATATCTTCTATAGCTTGGTGACTTCCACCATCTTCTCCTACTGTTATACCAGCATGAGTTACAGCTATTTTAACATTTAATTTTGGATAAGCTACTGAGTTTCTGATTTGCTCAAATGCTCTTCCTGCTGCAAACATAGCAAAAGTAGTTGCAAATGGTATTTTTCCACATGTAGCTAATCCTGCTGCTGTTCCAATCATGTCACCTTCTGCTATTCCCATATCAAAGAATCTATCTGGTGCTACATTTTTGAATTCTCCACTCTTAGTTGCTTTTGCAAGGTCTGCATCTAATACTACTACGTTCTCATTTGATGCTAATTCTTTTAATGCTTCTCCGTAAGCTTCTCTAGTTGCTATATTCATTATTTTTCTCCTCCTTGTAACTCACTTAAAGCTTGTACTTTTTGTTCTTCATTTGGTGCAGTTCCATGCCATGAAGCTTTATTTTCCATGAAGGAAACGCCTTTTCCTTTAACTGTCTTAGCTATTATTGCTGTTGGTTTTCCTTTAACTTCTTTTGCTTTAACTAAAGCTTCTTTTATCTCTTCTAAATTATGTCCATCTATAACTAAAACATTCCATCCGAAAGCTTCAAACTTCGCATCTACTGGATTTACGTTCATAACTTCTTCGTTTGATCCATCTATTTGAAGTCCATTATGATCTATGAAAGCTACTACATTATCTAATTTGTAATGAGATGTACTCATTGCAGCTTCCCAGATTTGTCCTTCTTGAAGTTCTCCGTCTCCGATTATTGTATATACTCTATAGTCTTTTTTATTTAATTTTCCTGCTAAAGCTATTCCATTAGCTGCTGATAATCCTTGTCCAAGTGATCCTGTTGACATATCTACTCCTGGAGTTTTCTTCATGTCTGGGTGTCCTTGAAGTATTGATTCAAATTTTCTTAAAGATTTAAGTTCTTCTTTTGGGAAATATCCTCTTTCTGCTAAAGCTGCATATAATCCTGGTGCTGCATGTCCTTTTGATAAAACAAATCTATCTCTGTCTTCCCATCTAGGATCTTCTACCTTTATGTTCATTTCCTCGAAATATAATACTGTTAATATATCTGCGATAGATAATGATCCACCTGGATGTCCTGATTTTGATGCTGTTAACATTTCAATGATGTCTACTCTTATAGCTTTTGCTATATCTTTTAGTTTTTCTGTATTCAACTTTTTTTCCTCCTTAAATCTTATCTTAAATCTTATTTTTTATTGGCATGTTGTTGCCAAAGATTTTATAAATTTTATACGATTTCTTTTAAGAATGCTGATGTACTGAATACATGCAACAATTGTTGAAGCTATTTTCTTACTTTTGCCCGTTATAGCGGTTTTGTGCTTCTTCATTTATATTCTAATCTATTTTTCACGCTAAGTAAAGTATATTAACGCATATTTTTTACTTTTATTTGCGTTTTTTTTCTTATATTTAATTGTTTATATTTTATTTAATAATTGTAAAATATATGTTATCATATTCTTTATAGTATATCTATTCAGCAGATTGGAACGGTGATTATGTTAAAAGAAGAACGTCAACAGGAAATTTTAAAAATTATAAACTCTGAGCAAAAGGTTATTGCAAGTGATTTAAGTCATAGATTATCTGTTTCGGAAGATACCATTAGAAGAGATTTAAAAGATCTAGATAATAAAGGATTAATTAGAAGAGTTCATAGTGGTGCTCTTAGACTAGGTCCGCCACTTGAGGATTTTTCTATTAGAGAAAAAGTCTTCAGTGATATAAAGATGAGTTTAGCTCAAAAAGCTTTACCCTTTATAAAAGATGATCAGGTTTTATTGATTGATGGTGGAACTACAAATTTATGTTTAACAAAACAACTACCTATCAATCTAAAGGCAACAGTAATAACAAATAGTCCACCAATAGCTGTAGCTTTAGCTAATCACAAACAAATAGAAGTTATTATGCTTGGTGGCACATTGAACAAAAAATCAATGATTAACGTTGGAATAGATACGGTTGAGGCTTTATCTACCATGAGAGTTGATATCTATATTATGGGTATATACAATATAGACTCTCAAATAGGGGTAAGCTGCCCTACCCTTTCTGAATGTTTGACCAAAAGAAAAATGGTGTCAATTTCCTCTGAAATAATAGCACTTGTTACATCAGATAAATTAGGAACAGTTTCAAATCAAGTTGTTTGCCCACCTCAAGATTTGAGTTATTTAATAACTGACTCTATTAGTTCTGAAATCAAAAATCTTTATAGCAGACAAAATATAACTGTTATAGATTAAGAAAAAGTGAGAGAAATCTCACTTTTTCTTATTTACTTTATGTTAAATAATTATCAATTTTAATATCAATTATTTATGAATTTACTATTTCTATCATAAAATCTACTACCTTGTTTAAACATTTTCATCAACTACTTTGCTTATATAGCCAAACTTTAATTAAACTGTAAATTTAAAATTTTCTGAAAATAATCTTGATTTAATTCAATTCTTGTTATATTATTAACATAGATGTTAAATAATTAACAATTTGGATTAAAGGAAGGGATTTGTATGAAAGTTACTAATAGTGAAGATTTAATGGTTAAACTAGAAGAAATAAGAAAAGCTCAAAAGATATTTTCCTCATATACCCAAGAACAAGTAGATAAAATATTCAGAAACGCTGCCATAGCTGCAAATAATGCAAGAATTAAATTAGCTAAAATGGCTGTAGAAGAAAGTGGTATGGGTGTTTTAGAAGATAAGGTTATGAAAAATCATTTTGCAGCTGAGTATATTTACAATAAATATAAAGATGAGAAAACTTGTGGTATTTTAGAGCATGATGAATCGGCTGGCTTTAAAAGAATAGCTTCTCCTATAGGTGTTGTAGCTGCTATTATTCCTACCACTAATCCTACATCGACAGCTATATTTAAGGCTTTAATATCTTTAAAAACAAGAAATGGAATTATATTCTCTCCTCATCCGAGAGCAAAAAATGCTACTATTGAAGCTGCAAAAATAGTTTTAAAAGCAGCAGTTGAAGCTGGCGCACCAGAAGGAATTATTGGATGGATAGATGAACCTAGTATCGAACTTTCTCAAATTGTTATGAAAGAATCTGATATTATATTAGCAACTGGTGGCCCTGCTATGGTTAAGGCTGCTTACTCTTCTGGTAAACCTGCCATAGGTGTAGGTGCTGGTAACACCCCTGCTATAATAGATGAAACTGCTCATATAAAAATGGCAGTAAGCTCAATAATTTTATCCAAATCCTTTGACAACGGCGTAATATGTGCTTCAGAGCAATCAGTATTAGTTTTAGACTCTATTTATGATGAAGTAAAGAAGGAATTTGAAGAAAGAGGAGCTTATGTATTAAGATTCTTCGAAGCAGAAAAACTAAAAAAGATACTATTAGTTAAAGGCAATATAAATCCTGATATAGTAGGACAATCTGCCTTAAAAATAGCTGAACTTGCTGGAATTACCGTGCCAGATAATACAAGAGTTTTAGTTGCAGAGGCACAATCTGTAGAATTCTCTGAACCTTTAGCCCATGAAAAGTTATCTCCTGTACTAACAATGTACAGAGTTAAAACCTTTGATGAAGCTATAGAAAAAGCTTCAAGACTAATCGAACAAGGCGGTTTAGGACATACCTCAACCCTTTATATAGATACCTTAACACAAAAAGAAAAATTAGATAAATTCACTTTAAATATGAAAACTGTTAGAACTTTAATAAATGTTCCAGCCACTCATGGAGCTATGGGGGATGTATTTAACTTTAGATTAACTCCTTCACTTACACTTGGCTGTGGTCCATGGGGTGGAAACTCAGTTTCAGATAACATTGGACCAAAACATTTATTAAATATAAAAAACGTAGCTGAGAGGAGAGAAAATATGCTTTGGTTTAAAGTACCACAAAAAACCTATTTTAAATATGGTTCTTTACCATTTGCTATAAGAGAACTAAAGGACTTAGGTAAAAAGAAAGCTTTTATAGTAACAGATAGAATATTAAATGATCTAGGATATACAAATAGAGTTACAGATGTTCTTAGTGAAATAGGAGTAGACTTTAGAATATTTACTGAAGTTGAACCTGATCCAACTCTATCTACTGCCCTTAAAGGTGCAAATGAAATGTTAAGTTATAACCCTGATGTAATTATAGCCCTAGGGGGAGGTTCTCCTATGGATGCTGCAAAAATAATGAGAGTTTTATATGAACACCCTGAGATTCAATTTGAAGATGTTGCTATGAGATTCATGGATATAAGAAAAAGAATATGTCCATTCCCTAAATTAGGTACTAATGCAATGATGGTAGCAATAGCAACCTCTGCTGGTACAGGCTCTGAGGTTACACCTTTTGCAGTTATTACTGATGAAAAATCAGGTATAAAATATCCACTTGCAGATTATGAGTTAACACCTGATATGGCTATAGTAGATGCAGAATTAATGATGAATATGCCAAAAGGATTAACCAGTGCTTCAGGAATAGATGCATTAACCCATGGATTAGAAGCCTACACATCCATTCAAGCTTCTGAATATACTAATGGGTTAGCAATGGAATCAATAAGACTTATATTTAAATACCTACCTCTTGCTTATGAGGAAGGTACAACTAATATTAAAGCTAGAGAAAAAATGGCTCATGCTTCAACTATGGCAGGAATGGCTTTTGCAAACTGTTTCTTAGGAGTATGTCACTCAATGGCTCACAAACTAGGAGCAGAACACCATATTCCTCATGGAGTAGCTAATGCCTTACTAATAAATGAAGTTATAAAATTTAATGCAGCAGATGATCCTAAAAAACAAGCAGGATTCCCTCAATATAAATATCCTAATATAAAAATGAGATATGCAAGGATAGCTGATTATCTAAACCTTGGTGGAAATACTGAGGATGAAAAAGTAGATTTATTAATAAAAGCTATAAATGAACTTAAAAAGAAAATAAATATTCCTATGAGCATAAAAGAATATGGAATATCAAAAGAAAACTTCTATAGAAATCTTGATGATATGTGTGAGCAAGCTTTTGATGATCAATGCACAGGAGCTAATCCAAGATATCCTCTTATAAGCGAAATTAAAGAAATGTATATAAACTCATTTGATTTAGAGGAAGCTAAAAAAAGTAAAAGCATATTTTCAAAATACCCTAAACTTGCATAATAAGCCTTTTCTACACTCAATAATAGAAGAAGCCTAGGATTTTAAATCTTCGGCTTCTTCCCTTATATTCTTTAAAAGTCTATTTATTTTCTCTCCTATTTTTACTCTCTCTTTTTTAATCCAATCTATATCTATTTCCAGCCCAAAATTCTTACCAAAAGAATAATATATATTTATCCTCTGATAATAAAGCTCTAACTCCTTTAAATCATTCATAAAATATCTAGGTTTACTTATTTCCTTCTTATTGGATACAAATATTTCATCTATATAACTCAAATATGTTATCATAAGTTCTCTTTCACTAATATCAAAAGGAATCTTCATAAGCTTCCACTCTATTTCTTGAGATAATCTATAGGTCTTTATATTTTCAAGTTTTATTATATATTCACTAACATCCATCTTTCTGTATAAACTACCATCAACCTCTCTTGTACTCCAAAGGGCAAGCTTATCCTTAAGCGGGATATTTCTTATATTTACAATCCCCTCACTGGGACCCAAAACAGCTTCATAAATATTCTCATCCTTAGTCTCCAAGTTATATCTTATAAATTCTCCACTCTCTCCATAAGCAGCTACATACCCTCTATCATAGATACCTTTTCTACCTGCTCTTCCTGCTATCTGCTTAATTTCTTGAGATGTTAAACTTCTTACCTCATTACCATCAAACTTCCTAGTATCCATAAACACAATTCTTTTTAATGGAAGATTAACACCCATACCAATAGCATCAGTTGTTATCAAAATACTATTTTCACCAGTTACAAATTCCTCATATTGCTTTCTTCTTACCTCTGGAGGTAAATCACCATATATAAGACTAGCTTTTATACCTTTTTCGGCAAAATAACTAGCTAACTCCAACACCTTTTTCTTAGAAAAAACAACTAGCCCATCACCAGCTGATGTATTTTTAAGCTTAAAAGCTTTATCTTCAACTATTAAAGGCATCTCTCTTACATATTCTATTATTTCATAATCTTCTCCACAATCTTCAATAATCTTTACTAATATATTCTTGGCATTAAAAGCCCCACATACATGAACTTCTCTAGCCTTAAGTCCCAAAACTGCGCGAGTCCAAGCAAAACCTCTAAAGTCATCCTTAATCATTTGAATCTCATCAATTATACCTACATCATATTCCTCATCTATATTAAGTTTTTCTATAGTGCAGCTTATATGTCTAGAATTTTCAACTAAATCCTCTTCCTCACCAGTTACAAGGTCGCAAGGAACCCCTTGTTTATTTAACTTTTCATAATTCTCAAGGGCTAAGATTCTCAGGGGAGATAAATAAATCCCCTTATTAGCCTTCTTCAAAGCTTCCATGGCATTATAAGTTTTTCCTGTATTGGTTTCCCCTAAATGAAGATAAAATTTTCTCTTATATTTTCTAGTTTCTCTATATTCATCTTTTGGATTCTTAGGAAAAGTTCTGTTGAAGTCTTCTTCCAAAACCTTAGGTATATGCTTCGTAAGTAAAATACTCAGCACCCCAGATTTCATAAATCCTTCATAGTCATCCTTAATGATTTTATTAAAACTAAATTCAGTTCCATTTTTTCTATTATAATCTTCTATTATTCTCTCAGACACATACTTAAATAAATCTATATATCTATAATATACATCCTTAAACCCTTTAAAACCTTTATCCTGCATACCTTTTAAAATCTTTATTTTCTTTCTTAAAGAGGCCTCCTGCTCCCACAAAGCATTGTTTTTGGAATTTCTCGCAATAGTTTCAATGTTACTAATCTGTTCTTTAAGCTTTTTAAAATCCCTGTCCTTACTCTTTTTCACGCCCAAGCCCCCTAACGTCAAATGAGATTATCCCTTTTTTCTGATGTCTAGCCACTGTAACATTCCCATCAGACTAATGGGAGCTAACAGTGGCACGACCCTAGACAAGTTCAACTAACCTTCAGTGGGAGATTAAAACTCCCTCTGAAGCTAAGTTTCACTTTATATTATAAGTTTATTTATAAAATACATACCTTAAAACCAAATTCGATAATTTATTATAACATTATTGAAATAAAAATAAGAGCATCATAAAAATACTCTCAAAATAACTATGGATTTATAATATTTATAATCTTCTCTATAGTTTCATCTATCTTCTTATTACTTGTATCTATCTTTATAGTATCCATGTTTTTATAAAGCTCAAGCCTTTTAAGACTATTCTCTAAATTTCTATCTCCTCTTCCATTCTTAAAATCCTCAATAATCCTATTTCTCAAAACTTCCTCTGAACATATAAGCGTTATCTTATATAACTCAAAATCAAAATCCTTAAGTCTATTTAATAATAGTTCAAAAATACTCTCTTCATGGATTACCCAATTAAAAACAACATATTCTAAGGATGAATTCCTTAAAAAATTACTTAAAAGATAAACTATGTTATCTTCAACCATCTTCTTATTTTCATCATTGACTACAAAAGGGTTCATCATCCAGCACCAATCCCCATCAAGCCAAACAGAATTCTCAAGATTTTTATATAAAGCTTTTGAAATAGTACTTTTTCCAACACCCATAGTCCCATTTATGATTATTAGCTTCTTTTTCATTTACATCACCCCTTATTTTATATAATATTAAATCTTATCTCAAATACTCACTATAATAAGGAAGCAACACCTCATAAGCTTCCAAAACTTCTTTAGGAATATCCACGTGACCTATAAATCCTTTTCCCTTAGGTCCATATCCATTTTCGTCATCTTTAAGTCTAGGTATTTCTCCCATAATTAAAGAAATGAATCTGTGCATATCCCAAAGTCCATAAATATCATTATCTATAAACTTCATAACTCCATTCTCTTCTTTAATTAATGGTATAAAGCAGGAATAATTAATAAACTCTACTTGTTTATCTTTCCATTCCATCTTAAAACATTCATCTGTTCTTAACTGCATGGTTGGATCTTGAAGAATTAAAATTGTCTTTGGTTTTTTGTTTAATTTTTCTATAACTTTAAAGGCTTCATAGGCATTAGATCCACAATTAGTAGATTTATTTTCAATAATTATATCCGCTTCTTTTATCCCTAAGTTTCTAACTAAAACATCTTTTAGAATATCTGCTTCTGCTCTATTTTTTACTTCTATACCTTCATATTTTAAATTATTGAGTATATTCTCTTCTAAATATATAGTTGAGTGTCCTATTCCCCCTACTATCATCATCTCTTTTGCTAAATTATTTTTGTAAGCTATGCCTCCCTCTTCAGCTATATAGGGAATAGCGCTTCCCAATATTATTAATAAATCCACTTTATCTATATTATATTTTTTAAGTAATTCTTCTTTTGAAATTTCTTTAAGATCTCTTTTAGCTAAATACTTTATTATCTCATTAAAAGAATCAATAACTTCCTTAGTAATTTTCTTAGTCATAGGTTGATTACCTCCAAAAATATTTGCTTTTGTTAATATTTTACCATATTTTTGTGCATTTAATTGACTTCCAAAATACCATTCTATAAAATACTTAAAATAAATCTAATGAAATATTTCTACAAAAGCTTCTGCAATATAGTTGCAATAAGAAATGTGATGAAATTCTGTACATTTCTTTAGTGTATTTATTTCTCCCATTTAACTGGATATCTGGATATCCAGTTTTCTGTATTTCTGTATTTCTGGTTTTCCAGTTAACCATTTATATGGTTATTAAACATAATAATTTAATTTGGCTTAGAAGATCTATCTAAGAGTAGTAGTCTACTTAAATAGACTAATTTCAAGTGAAATTTGACAATCCTCGCTTAATCACTTAAAATCATTGTAATTAAGTGAAACTTGATTCAGTTGGAGTTTTTATCCCAACTGAATCACTTGTGCCCCTTGTGGGTATAGTTGAACTTATCTAGGGTCGTGCCACTGTTATCTCTCACCTTAATATAGGATGGGAGATTTACAGTGGCTAGACATCAGACAATACAAGGGGGTATTTTAAAATGAAACAATTATCTTTGAGAATCCTAAAGCTTATTTGGGGACTTTTTTTATTTGCTTTAGGTGTAGTGCTAACAATTCAAGCTAATATTGGACTTGCTCCTTGGGATGCTTTTAGTGTAGGGGTATCTAATATTACAGGAATTACTTATGGAAATGTTGTGATACTTACTGGAGTGGGTATTCTTATATTTATTGTATTACTTAAAGAGAAGATAGGTTTAGGAACCATCCTAAATACTGTTTTAATCGGGGCAATGTCAGATATTTTATTAGGTTTAAAAATCATTCCTGTTATGGACAACTTTTTCTTTGGTTTAATTATGCTTTTAGTTGGACAAATTGTTATCTCTTTTGGAAGTTATTTTTATATAGGACAAGGTTTAGGCTCAGGTCCAAGAGATTCTCTTATGATTGCTCTTAGCAAGCGTCTTCCAAATCTTTCTATAGGGGTAATCCGAGGGGGAATTGAAGGGGCTGCTTTAATAATAGGATGGTTACTTGGAGCTAAAGTTGGTATTGGAACAATAATATCTGTATTTGGAATAGGTTTTATTATTCAATATACTTTTAAACTACTACGCTTTAACGTAAAAGCTGTTAAACATGACAGTTTATTTGATACCGCAAAATCATTTGCAAATTCTTAAAATAATAAAAGGATAAATAGTTACGTCTATTTATCCTTTTATTATCTAATCTCTTTTAGCAAATGCAACAACATATCCATCTAAATCTAGTCCATAAGATACATAGTCTCCCCAGTTTCTTATCTCACCTTTACTTACTTCTTTACCACCTAGTTCTACTAACCCATCCAAATACTCATCTGGATTATCTACATATAAATAAAGCTCACATCTAGATGCACCATTACTCTCCTTTGGATGAGTTATCTTACTCCCAAGAATTCTTGCGATACCTTCTTCTGGCATTAACCCTAATACAGTTGTTTCTGAAACTTGAAATTCAGTCATTCCAGGTACATGCAGTCTAGGACTTAATTTTAAAAGTGACTCATAAGACTTTTTAGATTTTTCTTGATCTTTAACATAGATTATAAACATAGCTTCTTTATACATATTTTTTCTCCTCAATATTCTCATTGGCATAAGATAAAAAACTTTCAATTAACTTATTATTAAAACTAGTAACCATCTTCCTTCCATCATAAATATCCAATGCTGACTTTATAATAGCCCTAAATCTAACTGGTAAAATATCTAAAGCCCATTCTCCAGCCTCTCTCTTAGATGTTACTTTATTAGTTTCTAGAAAATTTAATATTCTACAAGTATTTAAAATATAGTACTCTGGCTTTTTATAAAAACCCTCCCAAGCATCTTCAAAATCATCGAGTATTGACTTTAGATATTCTTCATTACTAATCTTAGGGAAAATCAAATCTTTATCTTTTCCCCATAAAGTAATTCCTCTTTCATTAATAACTCTCATGTGAGCAGGTAAGTCTCCATCTTCTAAAACATCTCCTCCTAGCTCTTTGTTTTCTAGAAACATATTCGTATACTTTTCTCTCCAATACTCACTATAATGCAAATCATAATGACAAATTAAACTGTGCCTTTTAAGCTTATCCTCTAACAAAAAGCTTATTTCAACAGGTGATGGCCTCAATGATATTTTCATTAGCTCTTTTATTATCCCATCTTTGTCATTTGTGGCTTCATTCATTACTACTATAATATCTATATCACTTTTATCTTTGTTAAAACACCCCATGGCTAATGATCCATGCAAATAAACCCCAACTAAATTTTCTTTTAACTTACTCTTACACAAATCGAGTATTTTATTAATTTGTTCCTTACTTTCTTTGGGTATATTGATATTCATATACTTCTCCTAAGTTAAGAAATGAAACAATCTTAAAACTTCATAATAGTTATCTGTAGTATAAGAAATGACCCTTGGTTCAGTAAGTTTTGCACCAGGATAAAAAGAATTTCTATATGCTTTTTCATGTCTTTCATAAGCTAGTTCTATATTAAAAGTTTTTGGCAAAGTAATTTTGCATAGACTATAATCTGTCACTAAGGCTTCCTTAACTAAAGTTTTAATATCTTTTATAGCTTTATTTGGATGAATATTTATAGTGCATTGTCCCACGCCTTCTTTAACTGATAAAGTCTTAATACTTCCATTTGTTTGTTTAACCTCATCTATAAGCCCCTTATCTCCACTTACAAATACAACTGGTACATTATGAAGCGCTGCTGCATAAGCATTAATCAAAAACTCACTGGCATAAACCCCATTTGTTTTTATATAGGACATTCCTGTATCTAAAGTATGTGCAAGAGGACTAGTTCCACTACCTGCTCTTGAATGATATCCTATAAAAATAACTCCATCAAAACTTTCGTCCAACCCACTTACCATACACATAGGATCTCCAGCCCATCCACTTTGAAGTTTCACATACTCAGGTAGCTCATTAATATCAATATTTCTTGCACTATCATGAGCATCTTTTACATATATCTCAGTTGCACCAGCTTCATAAGCTCCCTCACAAGCAGCCTTAACTTCTTTAGTCATCTGAGCTGCAAAAACTGAAAAATCGCCATGACCTTTCTCCGTTTCACTCCAACTAGTAACCCCTGTTACCCCTTCAATATCTGCACTAATATATATCTTCATACTTCCCTCCTACTAAACCTCTCAAATTTACCTATATTTTACCACAATTAAATAATCCTATTATTATTATTATTATTTCATTCATCTAAACTGCATAGATAATTAACTACTTACCTAATTATCTGTTTATCTAATTACCTAATTACTTAATTATTTGCTTATCTAATTACCTAATTATCCAATTACCTACTTACCTAATTATTTGCTTATCTAATTAGATAATTAAGTATGCACTTCTGCCCTGTAGAAACTCGCAGAGTTTCATTAAATTCATCTCACTTTTAATCTGTACACTTCTGCCCTGTAGAGACTTCTCCTCAAGTCTCATTAGATTCCTGTTAACTTTTAATCTGTAGGAGCGCCCCTCAGCTCCATCAATTCCTCTTAACTTTTCTCTTTCCCAAGTCTCATCAAATTCACCTACCCAGTTACATCATGTAACTTTATTTTTATTAAAATTATAGACATGAAAAATATGGGGCTACGTCACTTATTATTTAGTGACGTAGCCCCTTTTCCTAATAATTAACCAGTATATCTAACTAATTGTATTTATAAACCTATCTAATTCTTCTTTTGATTCAAATATATTCTTAGGAATCAGAATAGGAACCATAATAAAACTCTTGAACTTTCTAGGTAATAGGAATATTAATATACAATTTTTATCTACTATAAGCTCCCTAACTTTCTCTTTAGAAAGTTCCACTGTAAAAGAACCCTTATACACATATTTATTATTATTGTTAATATTAATACTATTATGGTTAGTTCCTATTCTGCCTTTTACTCTTTTTGCAAGATTTTTTATAGCAGATTTCTGACTACTAAATGCTAATATACACATACTTATAATATAAATTACTAGCATTATTAAAATCCCATTATTCCATATACGACTCCATATGAACTTAGTTATAGCTACCATAAGAACTAAAAGCATCAAAGTACCAATAGTATCCATTAGATATCCTACATTCTTTAAAGTGCTTCTTGCCACTTTACTTCTTAGGTATATTCTCTCTACATCTTTCATTGATAGATTTTCGTTTATTTCGTATTCATATAACATAATAATTCTCCTTTAATTAGTATATTATACCATTTATTATAAAGTTATTTAATATCCAAATAGTTACTAGCTAGTACATTTGGGTTTATAGTTATAAATTTGTATTTTAATTCCTGTTATTTTATAATAATTATAAAGCCAAAACAATTAATTGAATTATCTATTTGGCTTGCAAATGAAAGGAGATTTTATGAAAAATACTAAATTACTTATTGCAACTATAATTACAGCTCTTACTTTATCTATTGTAGGTTGCAATAAAGAAAAACCTAAGGATGCCTTAGAAAATACTACAGAATCTCAGGAAGTTGTATCTGAAGAGAGTACTGAGACTACTCAAGATGTAAAAGAAGAAACCCCAAAGGAAAATAATGAAACCCAAGAAAACAATGTGGTTCAAGAAGATAACACAAAAGTTCAGACTGCAAATGCACCAACTGAAGTGAAACCTAAAAACAATTCAGATAACCAAACCAATAAAAATACCAGTAAAGCTAAAGAGATAAATAATACTCCTAAGGTTGAGAAACCTAACACTCCACAAGCTCCAGCCAATCCCCCTAAAGCTGAAGACTCAACCCCCGTTGTATACACAAATAACAATTTTGGTTTTTCCTTAACTTTTCCTGCTAGCTGGAAAGATAAATACACTGTTACTGAGGATGGTAATGGAATATATGTAGCTGTGAAGTCGCCAAACAGCGACAATATTTATTATGGCTTATTATTTGCTATTCTTAAGAAAGGTTCTGGTTTAAACGAGGACTATTTCGATACAATACCTAATGGGAAAAGATATTTTGAAGCAAAAGGAATTAGTTATGTTATTGGAAGTACCACTGGAATTCCTATACCTGAGGATGACCCAAGTTATGAACTTTGGCGTAAAATGTATAGAGAAAGTGGTGCTGTGACAAAAACCTTAAAGGCTCTTTAGAAATTTTTATTGAAAGGTGATGATAAATATGGAGATTAAATACAGAAATAACATAGAGGATTTAGTAGAAGCTAATATGTATGCTTTTAAACATTCAAAAGCCTCTATAATCTTTTTAAAGATACTAACTTATATTCTTCCAATACTTTTATGCTTTTACGCTCTATTTTCTAATGTAAGTATGTTTTATAAAGTATTATTATTGATTTTTTCTATTATTTTTATATACTTTTATCCTAAATTGTTTCTTACCCAACTAAAAAAAGGCTTTAGAAAAAGAATAAAAAAAGATTATGAAAAAATTACTTATTCAGAGCAAACTTTAATAATAAATGAAAAAGGAATTACTAAAATCAATGATTATTCAAGCAACTTATACAACTGGGCATCAGTAGGCGAAATTATTAATTTGGACAAGCAATTATTGATTTATTTAAACTCAATGAAAGTAATATCCATACCAAAGGATTCTTTTAAAAGTGCAAATGAGTTAAGTGAGTTTTTAACATATCTAAATACTCACAAACTCTAATTACAGGATTATTTTCTCATGATGGAAATTAAATATGTGAATACTGAAAATGATTTTGCCTACATGTATATTTATATAATTAAAAGTTCAAAGCATTTTAAAATAATTATGAACTTTATATTTTTTATCGCTATAGTAATGTTTTCTATAGATTATTTCTCTATAAATTTAATTGCTTTCGATTTAAAAAATTTATTATTTCTTGTATTTTTTATAAGCATGGGTATATTAGAAGCATTCGCAATAAAATACCTACTATTATTTTTACTTGAAAAATTTTATCTTAGACGTCTAAAAGAAAGCTCCAAAAATGAATTTAACGTAGAAACCACATTAACATTGACTGAAACCGAAATTATAAAGCGAAATATGTACTCTGTTGTTAAAATGAATTTGATTTTAATAAAAAAGATTATCGTAGATAAAAACTATCTATTTGTTTTAACTGGTTCAATGGAAGGATTAGTTATCCCTTTAAGTGCCTTTAGAGATAATCAAGAAAAAACTATCTTCTTAAACTACTTAAATAAAAATTAATATACTCTATATTTATAATTTCTTAGCTAAATGCTGACTCAATATAAAAATTGGTCAGCATTTAACTTTAATAAATTTTATGCTGCAGCTGCAATAAGAGCTATGCTCCATCCATTTCCTGATATAATAACCCCACCTATAATAATAATAACTGCTGCTGCCACAAATACCTTAAAGGCTGTACTACCTGCTATTGATTTCAAGGTTTCTTCAACATTATCCATAATAGAATTTTTACGATAAACAATATTTAATCCTTGTGCTGCTGTTACATTAGAATTAACTTCTGTAGAAATTTCTAAAGTTGTATTAAAGTGCTCAGTACTTATACTATTGATTTTTAACTTAACTTCTACATCTCCTAATTGTCCTAATGTAGCTGATATAGATTCTATTTCTCTTTCAATAAAATTCACTTCGGCATCATTTAAATCATTTCCCCAATTTATACTTTCCATAGAGCCATTTTTTATACTTATTGTTGCGCTTGCATCCTTAATTATACTGGCTAACGAAAACTCAAAAGTCATTGATAAATTAGGATTATTAGTTATTATTGGTACTTTTCCTTCAGCAGTTATTTCTACCCCTAGGAGATTCGCGAATCCAAAATCACTTTGCTGCCTATAAATAGCTTGATTTGATGGTATGCTCGTAATTGGGCCACCATTTATTCCATATCCATTTATATCAATAAAATCAAGACTATGGTGAGCTGTTGTTACTGAATCATTTAAATTACCTTCAATTGTAGATATTGTTCCACCTGAAGATTGTACTACAATACCAGTATGATAATAAAATCCAGATAGTGTTGTATAAAATACTATATCTCCTGGTTTTGGAATATACCCTGATGTTCTTGTTCTATATCTTCCACGCACCTTATACCAACTTGCTCCTAATGCACAGTTTTGGTATCTTGGAATAAGACTCCCCATAATCCCTGCCTTATTAGCGCACCAAGATACAAACATTGCACACCATTCTGCTCCATTATTACCATACCATGCACCATAAGGATTTATGTTTTCCTGAATTTCCTTAAATCCTTTAGCTAATTCTTGCCTTGCTACTTCTAGAAATTTATTAACTCCAGAAGTCCCTGGAACTGTAGAGTTCCAATCAGAATACCCATTTAATGCACTCCAAGTTGAAGGTCCTACTATACCATCTGCTGATAATCCATTGTCTACTTGAAATTGAATTACAGCATTATAGGTTCCTTGTCCAAAGTCTCCATCTGCTCCTGCAGCACCTACAGAATAGCCTTTATTTATTAATTTTTGCTGTAGTACTCTAACATTTTCTCCTTTGGAACCTATTCTCAAGAATTCACTATTTGACATAGAATTTAATGCACTCCACGTGCCTGGCCCTACTATTCCATCTGCTGACAACCCTCTATCTGATTGAAATTTAACTACTGCATTATAGGTTCCTTGTCCAAAATCTCCATCTGCTCCTGCACTACCTACACTATATCCTAGGCTTATTAACTTCTCTTGAAGATTAAATACACTTTCTCCACTTGATCCTAGTCTTAAGAACTCATTGGTTGGAGATGCATTTAACATTTCCCATGTTAATGGTCCTACTACTCCATCTGCAGATAATCCATTGGCAGATTGAAACTGTACTACTGCATTATAGGTTCCTTGTCCAAAATCTCCATCTGCTCCTGCAACTCCAAGATTATATCCTCTATTTATTAATTTTTGTTGTAATTCTTTCACTCTGTCACCTTTAGATCCTACTTTTAAAAGTACATCATTTGAGGATCCATTTAATATATCCCAAGTTGCTGGTCCCACTACTCCGTCTACAAGTAATCCATTATCACTTTGAAATCTTAATACAGCCATATAAGTAGATTGTCCGAAGTCTCCATCCGCACCGGCACTACCTAAATCATAACCTCTACTTATTAGCTTTGCTTGTAAATCCTTTACTCTATCACCTTTTGAGCCTACTCTTAATAGTTCTCCATTTGAGAATCCATTTAGTGCATCCCAGGTTGCTGGTCCTACTATTCCATCTACAAGAAGAGCATTATCTCTTTGAAATTTAACTACAGCTTCATAAGTTCCTTGCCCAAAATCTCCGTCTGCTCCTGCATTACCTACACTATATCCTCTACTCATTAACTTTTGTTGAAGTTCTCTTACTCTAGTTCCTTGAGAACCACTTCTTAAAAGCTCTCCACCTGATGAACCATTCATTGCTGCCCATGTACCATCTCCAACAACGCCATCTACTAATAAACCATGATCACTTTGAAATTTAACTACTGCATTATACGTTCCTTGTCCAAAATCTCCATCTGCTCCTGCACTACCTACACTGTATCCAAGTGATACCAACTTTTGTTGAAGTAATCTAACCTCTTCTCCTTGGCTTCCTTTTTGTAATAACATACTTTAACAACTCCTTTTTAAAATTTATTGATGATTGCTCATCTAATAACTAAAAGGGGTTTTATCTCTATTTTGTAAACTAATATTTTAAGTTTTTTTAAATTTTGACACATAGACATAATATTAAAATGTTAGTCTAATTCTACAAATATTTCAGTATATTCTCTTTTCAGTCTTAATATCCTATATATTCTGTTGTTTTTTATCTAGTTATTATGAAATTTTTTACAGAATTTCCTCTTGAAAGTTTACATTTTTTTCACTTTAGGGGTTTTTGCTTATAGAACACTATGTGAGATAAATAAGGGGGAGATACTTTTGAATGGCTTAAAAGAAGATATTGAAGCATTTAATAAAGGAAACAAAGAGGTATTTTTAGACATATTAAATAGATTTACTTCCTATATAAAATTATGCTCATATAAGTTGAGTTATTATTGTGCAGAAACTGATCTAATAATATATTTATTTAAGTTGATGCCTAAAATAGATTTGAGTAATTTTGAATCCGATAAATATATAATAGGATATATAAAGAAATGTATTAGAAATATGTCAATAACTCTTTATAAAAAAAATGAAAACTATTCTTTTGTAACCTATGATAATGATATTTTAGATAACAGTATTGCCTATATACAAGAATTCCCTGCAGATATTGAAGGAATGATTTCTAATTTAACTGATACACAGAGAAAAATAATAATATATAGATATAAATATTGTTTTTCAGATACTGAAATTAGTGAATTGTTAAATATTTCAAGGCAAGCTGTTCATAGAAATAGAACAAAAGCTTTGGATCAATTAAAATATGCATAGTTTATAGAAAGGATAATTTATATGGAGGAACAAATTTTAAAACTTGCTAGCACCCAAGGCATCTGGGCGGTATTAAGCTTTATTTTAATATATTATATTGTTAAAACTCAAGAAAAAAGAGATATAAGGCAAGAAGAAAGGGAAACTAATTATCAAGATATAATAAATAAATTAACGGACAAACTTAATATATTAGATGATATTCAAGAGAATATAAAAGATATAAAAAATATAAACCAAAAATAATAAAATTTCATAGTGTTCTATTGTAAGAAGGAGTTGTCACAAAATCATTGGATTTTAGTTAAGCGTGGCTCTCCTTCTGTTTTAAAGATAGGATACCCAAATAATTAATGATTTTTGGACATTTTTTTAATTTAGAGTAAAAAATACTCTTAAATAATCCTAGTCTTCTTATTATTTCATTCGTCTTACTTTTATCACCAAATGATTAGACTGACGCTGAGAAATAGACTGATTCTAATAAAGGCTGAGGAACGCCTTCTACAGAGCAGAAGTGCGTGTCTACCGAATAGCAGTACACTTCTACCCTGTAGAGACTTCTCCTCAAGTCTCATCAAATTCACCTATTCAGTTATATCACGTAACTTATTTTTATTAAAATTATAGACATGAAAAATATGGGGCTACCTCACTAATTATTTAGTGACGTAGCCCCTTTTTTCTAATAATAAATCACTTTATCTAACTAATTGTATTTATAAACCTATCTAATTCTTCTTTTGATTCAAATATATTCTTAGGAATAATAGTAAGAAAAAGATAAAAGTGTCTAAACTTTTTAGGTAAGAACACTATCAATATATAATTTTTATCTATTATAAGCTCTCTAACTTTATCTTTAGAAAATTCCACGGTAAAATCACGACATTTATACGTATATTTATTTTCATTAACATCAATACTATGGTTAGTTCCTATATACCTCTCTATTCTTCTTGCAAGACGTTTAATATTCCATTTCTTACAAACAACTAATACCACATAGAGCCATATAATATAAGATCCTATATATATTAAAAATAGATTACCCCATCTAAATTTATTTATAGCAAGCATACCAAATAAAATTATCATCATGCCACTAGTAATTACTAGTAATTCTATGTTACTAGTAATTCTATGTTACTAGTAATTTTCCTTATGACTTTACTTTTTAGATATATATTCTCTACATCTTGCATTGATAAATCTTTATTTACTTTGTATTCATATAACATAACAATCCCCCTTTAATTAGTATATTATACCATTTATTATAAAGTTATTTAATATCCAAATAGTTACTAGCTAGTACATTTGGGTTTATAGTCATAAATTTGTATTTTAATTCCTGTTATTTTATAATAATTTATAGAAGCTAAACACTATGACCTGGCTTACAAAAGAAAGGAGCTTTTATGAAAAATACTAAATTACTTATTGCTGCTATAATTACAGCTATTACTTTATCTATTGTTGGTTGTAATAAAGAAAAACCTAAAGAGGTTACAGAAAACCCTACTGAATCTCAACAGAGTATAACTGAAGAGAATAGTAATGGCATAAAAGAAGAGCCTACAACAGAAGATAATTCTTCTCAGGAAAATAATTCAACTACTCAATCTGAAAATAAAAATTCTGAAGAAAAACCTAAAGAATCAAACAAAAATACTTCTACTGAAAGCCCTAAAACTCCCAAACCTACTACTCAAGCTCCAACTGCTCCTCCTAAAACTGAAAACGCTGAACCCCAGATATACACAAACAACAATCTTGGTTTTTCCTTAACTTTTCCTGCTAGTTGGAAGGACAAGTATACCATTAAAGAGGCTGATAATGGAATATATGTATTTATGAAATTGCAAAATAGTCAATATACTAGCGAAGGCTACTTGTTTGCTATCCTAAAAAAAGGTCCTGATTTAAATGAAGATCATTTTGATAGGGTAGGCACGGATAAAAGATATTTCGAATCCAAAGGAATAACTTATGTTATCGGTGGTCCTACAGATTTACCTATAGACACTGAAGGGCCCAACTTTCAATCTTACATCAAGATGTCTAAGGAACGTCCATCTGTGATAAAGACCTTAAAATCTATTTAAAAATTATAATTGAAAGGTGATGATATAAATGGAAATAAAATACAAAAATACTAAAGAGGATTTTATTGAAACTAATCTGTATGCGTTCAATCACTCACAATCATCTAAAAGATATTTTCAATCTATACGTTTAATAAGTTCTACGCTAATATTCTTAATTGCAATTATTCTTCGCTCAAATACTCTATTTATGACGCTTACTATATTTTTATCTATAATATGGTTTGTAGTTTATCCTAAGATTTTCTTTGCTCAACTAAGAAAAACTTACAAAAAACTAGCAGAAAAAAATTACAGTAGACTTATAGATACAGAACAAACCTTAATACTAGATGAAAGCGGGATTCTTAAAAATAGTGTTGATGTAGAGACTAAGATTAATTGGGACTCTATCGATAAGGTTTCCTCTACAGATAATCAGATTATTATTTTTCTTAATTCTATGAAGGTTATAATAGTTCCTAAAAATTCTTTTAGCAATTCTGAAGATTTGAATAATTTTTTACAATATATAAATACTCATAAAAAATATGATTAGGGGATATTATCATGGTATTGAATTTTATAAATACTAAAAAGCATTTGGTGGATATGGATTTTTATTCATGGAGTAATTCCAGTCTTCACAAAAAGAGTGTTAAATCTATTTTTTTCCTAGCAGCAATTATTTCCTTTTCACTTTGGTTATATTTATCTATAACTAACCGATACTTTGCTGGTAATTTATTTTATCTATTAATTTTTGTAGGAGGAGGTCTAGTAGAAGCATTTATATTAGTCCTTATATTTAGATTTGTTAGAAAGATTTATTACTCAAAAAGATTAAGTGAGAGTAACAAAGATACTTTTGATATAGAAACTACTTTATCTCTAGAAGAAAATGAAATTATTTTAAAAACTAATAAATCCCAAAGTAAAATTAAATACTCATTAATAAATAAAGTCTCAGAAACTAACAAATATGTTTTTATTTTTATAGATGGTGCTAATGGAATTCCCATTCCACTAACAGCTTTTTTAAACGAGAAAGAAAAAACTTCGTTTCTAAATTACTTAAATAATAAAATAGCAAGTAACTTACCATAAAGCTACTTGACATTTTTTTGTTTATACTCATCCTTTATCTTAGAAATTATCTTCTCATAAATCACTCTCATATGAGGTTCATTAGATACCTTAACCACCTCATCTATAGGAATCCATTTTACTCCACTGTTTTCATCAGGTTTTATAAAAAGTTCGTCATTTTCATCTGCTTCTAATAAGTAGGTAACCGATAAATGAAGATGAGCAGATACATACTTTCCTCTTTTATAATGACCTGCTACAGGTAAAATTTCTAGAGAAAATATATCTGAAGTTATAGGTGTTACCTTTTTAATTCCAGTCTCTTCTTTTGCTTCTTTTAGCGCTACTACTAACAAGTCTTCTTCACCATCTGCATGACCACCTGTCCATGCCCACGAATCATAAATGTTATGATAAATCATAAGAACTTTACTTTTATCTTTATTTAGTATAAAAGCTGAACTTGTTAAGTGAGCTAATTCATTTTCTCTTGTAAGAATGTCTTTAAAATTATCTATATAATATTCTACTAACTTTTTATCTTTTTCTTCTTGTTCATTGTAGGGTTTATAGTTTTTTATATCCTCAATAAATCTCATAACTTTCTCCTTAATTCTGATATAAATTAAAGAGCACTTAGCTTTTAAACTATCGTGCTCTTATAATTAATTATACTTCATAATCTACAACTATTCTATCAGTTACAACTGCTTTTATAAAGGTACCAGCCTTAACGTGCTCTGGATGATTTTGATAAATGTTTAGTCCTTCTACAGTATCAAACTCAGAGTATAAAACTACATCATAAGCTTGAGTACTATCATTAAAATTAATTCCAACTTCAATAGCCTTTAGTGTCTCTATCTTTCCATCTAAAGCCTCAAGAATCTCTTTTATCTTTTTAGAATTTTCTACCTTAGTGTTTCCTTCAGCTTCCTCTTTTAATTTCCAAGTTACTATATGTTTTATCATTTTATATCACCTCTACTTATTATTTTAGCAGAACTACAGAATTTCTCCATTACTTTCTATAACTTTCTTAAACCAGTTAAAGCTCTTTTTCTTATACCTTTTTAAGTCTCTTAAATCTGTTTCATCACGGTTTACAAAAATGACTCCATATCTCTTTTTCATTTCTCCTTGAGAGCTTAGTATATCTGTACATCCCCACATTAGATATCCCATAACCTCTACGCCCTCTTCCATTGCAATTTTCATTTGTTCAATATGAGCCTTTAAATAATCTATTCTATAATCATCTTCTACAGTATTGTTTTCATTTAATTCTTCCCTAACTCCAATTCCATTTTCAGTGATAAATATAGGCATTCTATATCGTGCATATATTTCTTTTAATGCTACTCTAATTCCTATAGGATCTATAGACCATCCCCATTCATTTGCTTTTAGGGTTGGATTTGGTACCATACCTTTCACTGCTTCTTCTGGGCTTTCTCCAACAAACTTAACAGTTTGACTTTGATAATAGCTAAAAGTTAAATAATCAACAGTATTTTCTTTTAATAGCTCTTCATCACCAACTTCAAATACAGGCATTATGTTTTTCTTTTTTAAATTACTAGTTACGTAAGATGGATATTCTCCATTTGCAAAAACATCAAAATATAAATCATTAAATAATTCCTTAGCCTTTAATGTAGCTAAGGCATCCTCTGGCTTGAAGCTATTTGGATACATAGTTAAATATGTAACCATTCCACCCATTTTACCATCTGGTATAATTTCATGAAGTGCTTTAGTTGCTTTTGCATGAGCTATAAAAACATTATGACACACTTGAAAAGAAAACTCTTCTATGTTATCTCCTTCTTTAGGAGCAGCTCCCCATGCTTGTAAATGCATAAGAACTAGGTTTTGCTCATTAAAAGTAATCCAATATTTAACCTTATCTTTAAATCTTTCAAATACTGTTCTAGCGTAGTTTTCAAACAAATCTACAACTTTCCTTGATGCAAAACCATTATATTTATCTGCTAAAGCTTTTGGAATATCAAAATGGTATAAAGTTATAACAGGTTGTATTCCATTTGCCAACAACTCATCAAATATTTTATTATAAAATTCTATTCCTTCTTCGTTAACGTCTCCTTCACCTTCTGGAAATATTCTGCTCCAAGAAATGCTGGTACGATAAGTATTTATACCTAATTCCTTAAAAAGTGCTATGTCTTCTTTATATTTGTGGTAAAAATCAACTGCTACTTTCCAATCAGAAAAGCCTTCCTTAATCTCTCTGGTATCTACTATAGATACCCCTTTTCCACCTTCATTCCAAGCTCCTTCACTCTGAAAAGATGTAACTGCCCCTCCCCACATAAAGTTCTCTGGAATTATATTCTTTGTTTCTTTTGTCATTCCCTTCATCTCCTTTGAATATATTATTACCCTTAATATAAATTTTACCATTATGCTTTAATTATCACTATAATAAAACTCAAAGTTTCATAATTTGAAAATCTTTTGACTATAAAACAAAAGCACCAACTCTTAAAGTTGATGCTAAATTACGTATCTCTACATACAATTTAATAACTGCTCTTTTTCTATTTTTATTCCCTGCTTAAAACTAAATATATTATATGGATCATATTTCGCCTTTACTTCCTTAAGCTTGTACTTATTCTCTCCATAATATTCTGTTTCATAATCCTCAAGCTCTCCAAGAGGAAAGTTAATATATGAACCTTCTGTTATAGTTTTTATGAATTCAAACCTATCTATGATCCAACTCTTATTTTCCTCTGAATACTTATCTTCTTCCCAAACGGATTGAATTCCCATTATAAACTTTGCATCTCTATAATAAAATGCTGTGCTTTGTTTATCTTTATCTTCTACAGCTCCACCTAACCCATAAAAGGAAATAGCCGCATAAGTTGAACCTTCTGCTACATTCTCAACAGTTTCTATGATTTTTTCAATCTCTTCTCTGCTATAATCTTTATAAACAAATCTTCCTGTAGACTTGTATTTTTCAAAATCAGGATGACTATCCTGTATTACTCTATTTGCTTCTAATAAAGGCATATATTCTAACTTAAAAATAGCTTTATCTGAAATATTTTTAAAATCCTTTAATGCTATGTTTGCCTCTTCTAGACTTCCATGCATCAAACCTGTGATTTTTACTCCTCTTCCTTTTTCTTTAGAGTTATATATGGCTGTTTTTATATTGATATTTCTTCCCCAAGTTTTAAATGAGTTTTGCAAAACCTCAATAATCTTTATATTTTCTTCTTTTGTTATATGTAAATACTCTATATTTATTAGGGTGGTCATCTTTCTTTTTTCTGAAAGTGCAAAGGTCATGCTGACAACTATTCCAAAATTTCCGCCACCTCCACCTCTGCAAGCCCAAAATAAATCTTCATTTATAGGTTCATTTGCAATTATTAAATCTCCCTTATAATCAACCATCTCTAGTTCAATTAAACTATCAGAAGCTAATCCAAAAAGTCTGCTAGAATATCCCCAGCCTCCACCTAAAACTAAACCAGTAACTCCAACTGTAGGACATCCTCCCCCTGGAAAAGGATATTCTTTCTCTCCTAATGTTTCATATATCTCTCTATTTCTAACGCCACCAGCTATTTTTACAAGCTTATTTTCTTCATCTATACTTATCTCTTGCATTTTGCTGACGTCAATAACTACTACACCATCCCCAGTTGAATACCCTTCATAATGATGTGCTCCTGATCTTATTCTTATATCTAGGGACTTTTCTCTAGCCCATCTTACTGCATTTATAACATCTTCCTTCTCGTAACAATAGACAATTACTAGTGGATGCTTTTCTATTGCCCTATTCCAAGCTTGTCTATCCTTATCATAAGAAGTACTCTTATTAGTTACAACTTTTCCTGTTAATCCTTCATAATTTATATCAATCATTTTTTCACCTTCTAAATTGTTTTATATGTACAAATTATTTTTTATATGTATCTATATTATCACATTGCACTCAATTTAAGTGCATAAAATTAATTCCTAGACTTACTTTTGATACCAATTAAATTTTTTAAAAATAAAAAAGCTCTCCATCTCTTAAAGAAGTAGAACTTTTTCAATAAAATTTATTCTAATAAATTATCAACATTAATCATCTTTTTATCTTCCAATTTAATATCATTCTCTTTGTACCATCTGTAAGTTTTCTCAAGTCCTTCTTTTAATCCTATCTTAGGTACATGGAGTCTACTACTTTTTAACTTGTCTATACTTAGAGTATAAGTTGTATTCCTAAATGGAAAATAGGTTCTAACCTCCTGTATAGATTTTGAACTATGTACCTCTTTAATTATAGGTAATTCTCCTATTACTTCTCCACAAATATTGATATACACCTTATTTCTGTAGCATGCTACGCAGTAGCTGCATTAAATTCATTAGTTTATTACACAAAAAAAGGATTAGACTGAAGCTGAGAACCGCTTCTACCGAATAGTAGTGAATCTTTTCTATCACACTTAATGTGCTTATTATAACCACTATAACTTAGCCCTTTTATTCCTCTTGTCAATATATCAACAATATATCCCTTAGATATAAGATATTTTGATAAAGCTTCACTTACAAACTCACTTCCCCCTAAAACTAATAATTTCATAAAGTCCTCCTTCTGCTTCTACGTCTAAAATTCCCTAATAAACCCTTTAAATCTAGTACCTTGAAAAGTTAACGTTCCTTTATCTCCCTCAACCATCATTCCATAATCATAGCCTGAAACTACAAACTCAACTCTCTCTCCATTTGAAAACTCAAAAGTAATATAATAGGTGGTTGAAGTCGAAGTTGAATTCATATTATTATTTGGATCATGATGATTATGATGACTTACTGACATCCTCTTTGAAACTATAGTTGCTTGAACTGGAATTATAGGTTGCTTATTATTATAACTCCACTGTTTAACACCTCTAACAACGCTAAAAATAAGTAACCCAAAAAACACTAAAAAGAATAACGGAAATATAAATGACATTAAATTAAACATTCCAAATCCATTCATCATATTTACCTCCCCAAAACTGTATATATTAACTAAATTATACACCATATTGCTGTAGCATACCACGTAGTGGTTGCATTAAATTCCTTTTAACCATATTGCTGTAGCACGTCACGCAGTGACTGCATTAGATTCATTCGTTTTATATTACTCATTGATTCATTAGTTTATTAATCCTGTAGCATGCTACGCACTTATGCCCTGTAGAAGATCGTAGATCTTCATTAGAATCCTTTTAAGTAGCTGCATTAAATTCATTAGTTTTTTACACACAAAAAAGGATTAGACTGAAGCTGAGAACCGCTTCTACCGAATAGTAGTGCACCATATTGCTGTAGAAATTCGAAGAATTTCATTAAATTCATTAGTTTTATATTACTGTAGAAGTCTCGCAGAGACTTCGTTAAAATTATTAATGCTCTAGGAATAGATTTACCTCTAGATATAAAAACTAGTTCTAACGAAATAAAAAGTAGAAATAATCATATTTGAGCTAAATATCCCCATATGATAACATAAAATAAATAATCTATTTAAAAAGGAGATTTATCCATGAGTATAATTTATAACAGAAAAAGTATTAGAAAATATACTAATGAACAGGTAAGTGACGACCAAGTTAAAGATTTATTAAAAGCTGCTATGGCTGCTCCTTCTGCTGGCAATTCTCAGCCTTGGGATTTCATAGTAGTTAGAAATAAAGATACCTTTGAAGAAATCATGAAGATTAGTAAATATTCTACTCCTCTAAAAACAGCTTCTGTTGCAATAATAGTATGTGGTAATAAGGATAAAGAAAAGTTCCCTGGATATTGGGTTCAAGATTGTTCTGCTGCTACAGAAAACATACTTTTAAGAGCTGAGGAAATTGGTCTTGGTGGAGTTTGGCTTGGAATTTATCCTGAAGAAGGCAGAGTTAACGGCTTAAAGAAAATTTTTAATCTTCCAGAAAGTATTACTCCTTTGGCTGTTATTTCTATAGGGTATCCTGATGAAAATAGAGCTACAACTAACAGGTTTAATGAGGACAATATCCACTTTGAAACTTGGGGAAATAAAGATTACTAGATTAATTAAAAGCTCTTGCAAATTCACTTTAATTTGCAAGAGCTTTTTATCTTTATTCTAATATTAACTTTTCATAAATCTTATCTAGAAATTCATCTTCATTAATGTTGTCCATTTCTTTTCTTGTATCTATTACTCTATCTTCTGACACCACAACATATGATTTTTTCTCATCATCACTATAAACTCTAATGTTTTCAGGAAGTTTAGTTTTCTTTAATTCTAAATCACTTCCGTAACCTTTCAGTCTTCTTAAAAGTGTTACCTCTTGAAACTTAATTACTACGAAAGATTTGCTTTTAAAGGATGTATAACTAAAACTATTTTCATCCCCATAATAACTATAATCTACTCTATCAGCTATTATACTTTTATCATAAACGTTAAATGGATCTTTCTCTTGTTTATATCCAAAATCCTCAATGCTCATTTTAACCTGTTTTACCCCAGTGAATTTATCAACGGTGGAAAAAAAACTTAAAGAAATTGTTGCTCCTATAATATAAACAAATGCCACTGAATATCCTAAAATCAATATTCCATTAGAATACTTATAATATTTTGGGGAGTTAAAAAGGTATATAATACCTCCCATAAATATCCCAAATACTACTAGTGATATAAAAAATATAGATAGGGCTTTTGTATTGTGTATATTTTCATTAATAACAGCTAAAAAGCTAAAGAAAATTATACCAAAAGCACCTAGGTTAGAAAGTATATTTTTCCTTTTTAACTGTTTATAATTATTGTAAGGCATAAATTCATTTTTGCTTAAACTTCTTTTTGCTTTTACTCTCCATAAGAAAAAGTTAATTACTTTAATAGTACTGCTAATTCCTCCAACACTTATTGCTAAAAAGGTTATTATCGATAAATTAGAAGCTAAAAAATCATCTGGTGAACTTATAAATAAACTCATATAAACCCAATAAGCACACATCAATATTAGTATTATTTTTAGAACAATATTTGATAAGGACATTTTAGAAACCACCCTAAACTTTTCATTTTGGTCTGTATGAATGTCTATTGTCTTATCATTATCCTCTGCATAAAATATAAAATTGCTCTCTAGTTTATCTAAATATCTCCACCCAGCAGCTTTACAATACTCTATATAATCGCCAAGTCTATCTTCCCTCACATTAGGTATATCTACATAAAATCTTAAGTTTTGAGGCTCTATTCTTTTAAATCTAAAAAATGGTCTGTTTATTGTATCTAATAACCATCCTTGTTTTGCCATCATCTCTAGGTATTCTTCTACAGCTAAACATTCATAAGGCTCAAAAGTAAAATACCTTGTCTTTATCTCCTTCATCCCTAATTCTCCTTTAATAACTTCTCATATACTACATCTAAAAACGCACCCTCATCATCTGTTTTCATTTTATTATACAATTCTAAAACCCTATTATCTGAAGAAATTATATATCTTGTCCTACCTTCATTCCCATAAACTTTAACCTCTTTAGGAAGCCTAGTATCCATAAGCTCTAGGTTAAAATCCTTTAACCTATTCTTTAGCCAAACTTCATGTGATTTAATAGCTAGTCTATAATTGCTATGAAAAACTGTATAATCTAATAAATCTCCATAGTTATACTCTAATTTCTGAGCTAATATACTTGAGTTAGTGTAGGATATTAATCTATCATTATGCTCTTCATATCCAAAATCACTTACACTAAGATTAAACCCTTCAGTTATGTTTTTCTGTTCATCAATTCTACTTATAACCAAAACCACTAGCCCCACAAAAAACGCTAAAGTAATAACCACTGTAAGAGCCTCTGCCCCAATTCTAAGTACAACATTAGTACCCTTAGAAAATCTCTTATTGTTCTTAATATATTGAACCCCTCTTAGAAGAATACTTACAACTATAAAAGCTATCGCCGTAGCAATATTTACAGTTTTATCTCCATTTTTTTCAAAGATCATAAATAACGGAACCCCTAAGCCAATCAAAACAGCATATGCTTTTATAAAAAGATTTTTGCTTTTTAATTGTTTGTAGGTATTATATTCTATATATCTACCATCCTCTAATGTCCTTTTGGTTTTTATAGCCCATTTCGAGAAACTTGCCAAGCTTATAAAGCTATAAATAATAAAAACAATAGTCAAAATTACTGCAAGTACTCCTATATTTGAAGTGAGAATACCATCGATATTAAAAAATGCTTGTATACAAATGTTTAAAATAGCTAAAATTGTAATAAATAATGTATTTGATAATCCTGACAAAGATGATTTAACTATAGCCTTAAATTTTTCATTATTATCAGTCTTTATATCAATAGTTTTATCATAATCCTCAGTATAAAAAACTTGAATTTTGTCCTGTTGACATACATATTCCCAACCAGCAGCTTCACAATACTCTCTATAGTCTAAAGCTTTTTCACTATTTTTTGGATCAAGAGTGGAAATCCCTTCAAATATATCAACTGAAAATTTTAATCTCCTAGGTTCTATTCTCTTAAACTTAAAGAAGGGTTTTCTTAGTGATTCTATCATCCATCCCTTTTCCGCCATTATCTCTAGATATTCCTCTACTGCTGAACACTCATAAGGAGAATATATAAATAAAGTTGTTTTTTTATCTCTCATACCCTAGTTCTCCTTCAATAACTTCTCATATACTATATCTATAAATGTATCTTTGTTCATATCCTTAAAATCAGCATCTATTTTCAATACTTTATCCTTTGACACAAATATATATGCCTCTTCATTTCTATAGGTATACACATTAATATCTTTTGGAAGATTAGTTTCAAATATCTCTAAATCATCCCAAACCTTATTAATCATTTTTACCAAACTTTTTTCTTGAAGCTTAATTAAATAACTGTACTTACTTTTAAACAAAGTATAATCTAATCTATTCTCCTTATTACTAGAAGAAAAATACACTAATTTTTCAGCAACCATACTTCGTTTATAATTAGCGTGTACATCATTACTTTCCTCATATCCAAAATCATTAATGGTAAGTTCAATTTTATCCTCTGGAACTTTATTTCTATCGTAATTATCTAAAGTATTAAATGAAAGTATTACTCCAGTAATGGCTAAAAATATAAATATATATGCAAACCCTCCACCTATAGCTAAGGTAATATTAGTTTGTCTAGAATATCTTTTCTTTCTAATATATCTAGTAATAAATATAGTACCTATAACTGTACCGAAGATTAGTATTAAAGATATTACAGCAGCACTTCTAGATAAATTATCATTACTTAGTATAAATACTGCAAGTAGCACCATATAAATTATAGTAATTGAAGATATGAAAATATTTTTTAACCTTAATTGCTTATAATTATTATATTTTATAGATTTATTCTCTCTTATTCTTTTTCTTGATTTTAAGGCCCATATAATAAAGCTAATTGGTTTAGTAGAGTATATTAATACTAAGCTAAACATTAAAAGTAATGAAAACAAAGAAAAATTAGATGTTGCTGTATAACCGATGTCTCTACTAAAATCCATTTTAATATTAAATCCCCATACCAAAACAAGAAAAAAATACAAAAACATATTTCCTAATGAAGCCTTAATCACTGATTTAAACTTCTCATTCTCATCTGTGTGAATATCTATAGTCGAGTTATAATCCTCAGTATAAAAAACTTGAATCTTATTATCTTGGCATACATATTTCCATCCAGCAACTTCGCAGTATTCCCTGTAGTCTAATGCATCATAACTGTCATCGGGATCATATTTTGAGATTTTATTTAATATATCAACTGAAAACTTTAGCTTCTTAGGTTCTATTTTTTCGAATTTTAGAAATGGTCTGTTTATAGATTTAATTAACCATCCTGATTCAGCCATAGCTTCAAAATATTCTTCTAATGCAGAACATTCATATGCTTCATAATCAAAATAAACCTTCTTTTTATCTCTCATCCCCTAGTTCTCCTTTAACAGTTTCTCATATACTACATCTAAAAACTCGTCTTTATCAATACTAGAAAGATTGGTATGCATATCAATCACCTTACTTGGGGTTACAAATATATATGCTTCATTTTTCTCATCAGAATAAACCTTAACATTACTTGGTAGGCTCGTATTTCTTATTTTTAAATCCTCTTCAAATCCACTAACCCACTCTACTATCCTATTTTCTTGTAACTCAACAATCCAAGGATACTTACTACTTAGAACTGTATAGCCCAAGCTATTGTTTTCATCACTATTTGAGTAACGTACTCGTTCTGCAAGTAAACTCCTCTGATAATCCCCATAAAAATCACTCTCATTTTCCTTATATCCAAAATCACTAATTGTAAGGTTACTCTTGGTTTTTGCTCTTTCATTTATATTGTCTTCACTTAATAAAGATGTTGAAATTGTTATTCCTACTAGTATTAGTCCTATAAATACTGCTGCAAAACCTCCACCTATTGCTAAAGTAATATTAGTTTGTCTAGAGTATTTTTTCTTTCTAATATATCTCGCGACAAATACGGATATTATAACTACTGATATCATTAAAACTAAGAAAGTAATATTCCCATTCTTATATTTAGTTTCATCAAGAATTGATAAATATAAAAAAAGCCCTAACCAAATTACCATATAAGAGTTTAATAAAATATTCTTCCTTCTCAATTGTTTATAGTTATTATAAGGTATAGATTTATGTTCTTTTACTTGTTTCCTTGCCTTAAAGAACCAAATTATGAAACTTATTATTTTACTGCTATATATAAATATAAAAATACATATACCCACCGATGCAAAGAAGCTAAAATTAGATGTTAGTGCATAGCTTATATCGCCTATGAATAACATTTTTACATTTAATACCCAAAGCAACACAAGAAAAAGATATGAAAACACATTCCCCATTGATGCCTTAACCACCGACTTAAACTTCTCCCCCTCATCTGTCTGGATGTCTATAGTCGAGTTATAATCTTCAGTATAGAACACTTGAATTTTTTTATCTTGGCATACATATTTCCATCCAGCAGCTTCGCAGTATTCTCTGTAATCTAATGCATCATCACTGTCATCTGGATCATAAGACGAAATCTTATTTAATATATCAACTGAAAACTTTAATTTCCTCGGCTCTATTTTTTCAAATTTTAGAAATGGTCTGCTTATAGATTTAATTAACCATCCTGATTCAGCCATAGCTTCAAAGTATTCTTCTAATGCAGAACATTCATATGCTTCATAAAGAAAAACAACAGTTTTTTTATTTCTCATAGTTCTCCCTCCATATTTGATAACCCATCATTCACCATAGTAACTAATCTTTTATATTCCTCTACAAGTATCTCCTTGCCTTTATCCGTAATTATATAACTTCTTTTTCTACCTTGAACTTCTGTCTCCATTATTATATTTTCCTTTTCAAACTTTCCAAGGAGAGCGTATAAAGTCCCTGGTCCAACCTTAACACGACCATTAGATATTTCTAATACAGCTTCCATGATGTCTACCCCACATCTTTCTTTAAGCAAAGCCATCAATATATAGTACATTGGTTCAGTCAGAGTCTGAAGCTGTTCTCTTGCCATTTGTTATCACCTCTTTAATATCGAGTATCGATAATATTATTATATTATCGATACTCGATATTTGCAACAAATTTATATAATTTTCCATAAAAAAAAGAAATACCAATACCTTCTTAATCATTTTTACCCCTCCAACATTCCATAATTTTCACATATTGCTATTGTATTGCAGTAGCATTATAAATACAATTATAAGTATAGACAAACTGATTTCTTCTAAAGTTTTTTATATTTAAGAAATAAATAGACCACTTTGTGAGTACTCATGTATATGTACAAACTTATACTGCTGATAAAGTAGTATAGAATATTTAATTTACAAAACAGGAGGTTATTAATTAATGGGATTTTTAAAAAGAAATGAAATTAAAGAAAAAGAGGTGCCTATTATGCCAGAACCTAAAGTAGAAGTTAAAGAAATTGAGCCAAGCTTTTCTCAGAAAAAAAGTTTATCTCAAAGAAGGAATCTATCCTTATTTGAAGGAGATACTGTTAAATATCTAATAGAGAATTTTCCAACTATGTCTATAGAGATTCAAAATGGTCTTAACAATTTAGCTGATATTTTAGAAGATACAATAAACTACATTGAAGATAGGTCAAGCGAAATAATCAAAAAGAACAGAGAATTTACAACAAGCCAGGAGCATAGAGATACTTCAATAGCTATCTACGACGTTGTTCAAAACATAAACAACTATGTTAGCTGGATGCAAGATGAATATGAAAGCAATATGAGAAAAGAAGCTCCTACTGAAGATTCTAAAGCAGCAATCCTAACTAATGAAATTAAAGAAAAATCAGTAAATACCACTAAAGAAGCTTCTCCCTCTCAAGCTACTACAGAAGAACAAATAGAAATATATAAAGACTTTTCATTAAAGGACCCTAAAGGATTTACACTTCACAATCACAATGTTTTAGTTGAAGACTGGGACGACTTACTTGTAAAAACTGCAGCAATTCTAACAAAACAATACAGATCAAATAAAAATAGTAATAAAATCATAAAAAATATCCAACCACTTGAGAAAAAATCTCCTCAAAATTCTTTTAGAGACACAGTTATAGAAATGCTTACAGAATACAAAATAAATCTAGATGAATTCAAAATCATAATTAAAAATAAATAGTCTATAAAGACTTAAGGTCATGCCTTTATAAAGCATGACCTCATTTTTTAGCTATAACTGGTACCCAAAGTTCACGTCTTGGCTTATGACCAGCTCCATAATAATGTTATGAAAATAATAGAAAATTATTTATATAGAATTATGCTTCTACAACAATATTTTCATTAACTAAATTTGATGAAATAAAACTTTTATATAACAAAAATGCAATAACAGTAACAATAACATCAGATATGACTTGTGAGCCGATAACCGCATTTACTCCAAAAAGTTTACTAGTAATAATTAGAACCGGGATAAATACTATTAATTGTCTAGATAATGTAATCATCAGGGACTGCATTGGTTTTCCTACCGCTTGGAACATAGCATTAACAATATTGCTTATACCTAGTATAGGATTAGACAATGTAATAATACATAAAAAAGTAGTTGTGACACCAATAAATTCAGCATCCTTTATAAATAATGCCGCTATAGGATTTCTAGCTAATATGAATATAATAGTAAAACATACCCCCATTGTAATAGAAAATCCTGTAGTAAATCTAATAGTTTCCTTCAATCTCTTATAATTCTTGGCACCATAATAGTATCCAATTAAGGGTGCTACGCCCTGAGCCAAACCAACAGTTAACATTACTGCAAAAGAGTTCACCTTGCTTGCAATTCCATAAGCTGCAATTACTATTGATCCATAGGTTGAGATAGTATTATTAAGTATAATGTTTGAAATTGATAACAGTACAGTTACCATAGCACCAGGTATACCAACCCCTATTACATTAGATGCTATTTCCTTGGATATTTTAAAATACTTAGGAGAAATAGATAAAACTAATTTCTTTCTACCAAAAAGATATAAATAGTATAATACATTCATAATGTTTCCAATAATAGTTGCTAAGGCTGCTCCTGTTACACCCATACTAAATGGAACAATAAATATATAATCTAAAATAATATTAGTTACTGTTCCAATTATTAGTCCCATAGACGCTTCTTTTGCCATACCTGTAGAACGAATTATATGAATCAGCATATTACTGTAAAATATGAATGGCGCTCCAAGTATTATAATTTTCAAATAGTTATAAGTATGAATAAAGTTTTCATCCCCTGCACCAGTTAAATAAGTTATGGGCTTTAATCCTACAATACCCACAATTAATACTAATAAACACAATATTAAACCACTATAAACACAAAAAGCAGATACATTTTTTATTTTTTCATCTTCTTTTTGTCCTAACAAACGAGATATATAGCTACTTCCCCCATAACCAAATACAGCTCCTAAGGACATAATTATCAATGATACTGGCAATGCCAAAGTAACAGCAGCAATCTGATACTCATCATTAGTTAATGATACAAAATATGTATCTGTAACATTATATATTATAGTTGATAGTTGTCCCAACATCGTAGGGATTGCAAGCGTAAGTACAGCTTTAGGAACACTAAATTTCTCAAATACTTCATTTTCCATATTTTTCACCACCTCCAAAAATATAATATCAATTTAAATTGCTTTTAGTTGTGACACGTGTCATAATCATATACAAAATGGAGGTATTATATGAAAACAATTAAATCCCAAGAAAAATTAAATGAGTACTTAAATAAATATAATATACTGTCATTATTTGATACTCCTAACCTAGAGTTTTTCTTATTTGAATATAAAAAAGGAGAAACTATTGTTAACTCAATAAATCCTTTGAATTATTTTCTTTTTCTAGTAAGCGGTTCTATACGAATTTATTCAATACTTGATAATGGTATGATTTACTCAATTCATAAACAAAATGATTTCTGCGCACTTGGTGATATGGAATTCGCAGGTTACACCATTTCACAAAATTATGTAGAAGCACTTAGCGATGTATATTGCATTGGGATTTCTTTTCATAAATATAAAAATCTTTTACAAAATGACAATAGTTTTTTAAGATTCATAATTAAGTCCCTTGCTGATAAAATGAACCACTCTTCTACTGATAATAAATATAGTGCTCCACTAGAAGAGCGTATTTTTGAATATTTTAAACTAAATTATACTGATAAAGTAATTGAACATATGGGAGATATAGCGTTAACCTTTAATATTAGTACACGTCAGATACAAAGAATATTAAAAAGACTTGTTGAAAAAGAGTTGTTAGAAAGACTGGCAAAAGGTAAGTATAGGCTTGTTGACGATAAAAAAAGTGGCTAGCGCCACTTCTCTAAAAGGCAGGTGATAGAAGTCACTCGTATTGATAATTATTTAGGTACAACAGGAACCCAAAGTTCATGTCTTGGCTTATGACCAGCTCCATAATAACATTCTATACATGGAAGATTCCCAAGCTCATAACCTGATGTGGGAATCCATTCAGAATATAACCTCTTCCATGCCTCCACTATATTAGGGAAAACTGCCCAAGTGCTTGATGGAATTATAAGTTCTTCCAAGTCTTCTTGTTTATCTTCCGTATACCTTACTCCCATAAAATACTCAAACTCATCATCCATAATGGCAGCTTCTTTTCCGCAAACTCCAAGTAGACCTTCCATTTTACATTTAGGATTCTCCCATGACATATCAATTAATCTTTGAGTGAAACCTTCTTTTTTGGATTTACTCCAAAGAGTAGGTATAGTTTTAAAAGCTCTATTTGTCTTTACTAACCCTTTCTTCCCTACTATTCTTATTTCGAAATCAATATTCTCAATCCTATACTCCATTTCCTTATCTCCTTTTATAGATATTTGAAAAGAGATTTTTGGAAAGGCTTTTAGTTGTGCTCCTGAATTACGTGCCTCTGAAGGTTTTATTCCATGAGTTTTTTGAAATGCTCTTGAAAATGAGTCCCCAGATTCATACCCGTATTTAATAGCTATATCTAGTATACGTATATCAGTTTTTTGAATTTCAAAGGCAGCAAGAGTCAATCTTCTACGCCTTATATATTCTGATAAAGCTATTCCACTAATTGCCGAAAACATTCTAGAAAAATGATATTCAGAACAATAGGCCCTTTTTGCAATTTCTGAATAAATAATCTCGCCTTGAATATTTTCTTCTATATATTCTAAAGCAGCATTCATTCTCTCTATCCAATCCAAAGCCATCTCCCCTTTCATACTCATTTTAAAGGAAATATAAACTATGAGTCCGATATTCCTCGCACCAATATGTAGGTTTAAGAATGTTCATAAATTCGGACATTCTTAAACGTTGCATTTTAATATTAAATAAATTTTTTAAATAAATTTCTCTTCCCATCCTTAAGCTTATTAATATCATGATTTATACTATAAAGCCCAACTGAATATAGTACAATTGAAAGCCCTACACAAAATCCTTCAACCACATCAGGAATATTTATAAACCCTCTTCCAAAAAAATATACTAGGGCTGCTAAACTTGCAAAAAGTAAATATTTATTAGACTTAATTTCTCTCATAAAAATCTCTCCTTAAAATTTATTTCTATAATAAACCTTTAAAATTCCCTTTACTAACGCCATAAAAATCAACGCTCCCATTAATGATAAAAATACTATTTCATTAAAGAATCCAGAAATAATAGTTGCTGTTGCAATTCCACCTAAACAAATATTAAGTCCTGTCCCGCCTATTTTATCTTTAATAAGCTTTCTTCTCTCATCCATTTCTTCAATATATAATTTTTTAAGTTCCGTTTCACTTTTAAGTGCTTTTCTATATCTAAAAACAAACATAACCATCATGAACTCTAACCCAACAAATATTCCTAACTGAAACCCATGAATCATATCAGCTATATCAACATTTTTTGTATAAATAGTAGACCTATAAATATTTGATAAAGCTATAAAACTAACAGCTAAAAGATTAAAAGTATTCATAACAACAATTCTCTTATTCAACACATTTTTAAACTTTTCCATTTTTACACTTCCTCCACTTCTGAAAAATCAAATACTTCTTGTATCGTAAGCCCAAAATTTTTAGCTATTTTATAGGCTAGAATTAAAGAAGCTGTATACTTTTCACCTTCTAATGATGTAATAGTCTGCCTTGTAACTCCAACCGCCATAGCTAATTCTTCTTGCGACATTTTATGCTTTTTTCTTAACTCTTGAATTCTAGTCTTCATTAGTCTCCTCCTTGCAAAGTTCGCTTTACAATTTTAGTATAGTATACTTTGCATTATTTGTAAAGTATACTTTGCATAAAAAAGAAAAAAAATAAAAAGCTAAAGCAATTTTAATACTTTAGCTTTTCAATATGGTATATCTAACAAATAACTTCATATCTTTCATTAACAAGGGCTTCTACAGTATTATCTATATCTTTGTTTTTAACAAGAATATAATCTGTATCATAAGTAGAAATCGCAAATATAGTTATGCCCTTTTGAGCCAAAATTGTACTGATAGATGCCAGTATTCCTACTAAAGAAAAAACTAACGGACCCTTGATTTTAAGAATTTTCCAATCCCCTTCACACTTTACATCAGAAGGAATGAATTCTTCACTACACACTATTGATAACTCATCAGCTGTTCTTGTTATAGAAAAAAAATCCCCATTTTGCGCCCAATTAGGAATTAACTCATTTTTATCTAATCTGCATACGCCGTATATACCATCTAATAACTCCATCGTTAGTATTTTCTTATTCATCTTCTTATCCTCTCTCATTTAAATATACTTTATATCCATAATTATATATTATACTGTTTTGAACAAAATATTTAAATAGAAGGATGTAACTCTAATCTATTTCTTTTTCTCACCAAATTAATTCTAACCCTACACCTACTTCCTTCACTGGCAAACTCTTATACATTTCCGCTCTAACCTCAAAAGAAGTACAATGACAAGGATATAATTCATTAATATTATTCTCATTTAAGTAATCAATTGTATTTCTAACTTGCTCATCCACTTCAAACAGACTTAACTGGTTTCTTTGATAAGTTCAGATTACGCTTTTCTTTTAAGTCTTCCTTTAAAATAGGTGAACAGATTTTAATATTACCTAAAGATTTTTCGTTAAAAGCATCTGGATGTGCTGTAATAGTTATTTTATGTTTATTATTTTCTTCAAAATAATGTTTTAATCCACCAGTATGATCATCATGTCCATGGGAAATTACTATATGGTCCAAATCACTTAAATCTATACCTAGTGCCTTAGAATTTTTGATAAATAACTCTGAATATCCTAAATCAAATAATAATCTAAATTTAACCATTAAATCAATGTGACTATATTTAGTAGAAGCCACCTAAAGAATTTTGTAACATGCTATCTTTAAAATATAAATTTATAATAAAACTTAGTTATGTACATATACTACACTAAGATATTAAAAATTTTAGAAAGAAGGTAGTAATATGGGTAAAATTAAAATTCAAGCTATAGACAATGCTCCATTACTTATTACTGGGGATTTAGATGATGTAGAAATACTCGATGGTGAAGGAAATGTTATGGAAAAACCTCAAGGTGTATGGCCAGAGGGAAGATGTTATTTATGTAGATGCGGCTTAACAACAAATCCTCCATTTTGTTCTGGTGCCCATAAAGGTGTATTTAAAAATGAAGCAAGAGCTAAAAAATAATATTATAGCTAAACAGCGGTTATATCTTAAATATACTGCTGTTTTTATTTTTATTACTTATATACATAATATGGTATAATTTTAATAACAAAACCTAAGCTAATTATGGGAGAATATATGAAAAAGATACTAAAATCAAAGAGAGTTATTATAATGTTCCTACTTCTTATAGGTGTTGTTTGGCAAGGAGTGATGCAAAAGTATGAAAATAATAAATATGAAGCTCCTGGAACATACGTAAACACTGGTAATTATGATGCTCATTGTTATGTTAAGGGTAATGGTGATAGCACTTTAGTTTTCATTACAGGCTCAGGCACGCCTTCTGCTTATACAGATTTTTATTATTTACAAGACACTTTAGCTAAATACTCAAAAACAATCTCTTTTGACCATGCTGGGTATGGTTGGAGTTCTAGAACAAAGGCCAGCAGAGATATGAATAACCTAACTACTGAACTATCCACTATAGTGGATTCTTTAAGCAAAGAAACTAAACCCCTAATATTAGTATGTCATTCTTTAGGATCACTAGAAGCAATTAATTTTGCTCAAAGGTATAAAGAAAAAGTTGCTGGAATAGTGTTTCTAGATGGGGGAAGCCCTGAATTTTATAGCACCTCTTCTGAAATATCCTCTATAGCTTTTAATAGAGGGACATCCCTTCTTCGTTTTTTAGGAATCAATAGACTTTTAGGTAATTTTTCTTTACTTCTTCCACTGTATGGTGAAAATATAAGAAATAAAAACCTTCCAGAAAACTTAAAAGAAGTTGATAAGTCAATGTACTATAACTATACAGGCGCTTCAATAAACTTAAGCAATTTAAAATCTATAAATGAAAATGCAAAAACAGTTCTTAATTATGGTTCTACTATCAATATCCCAATTCTTGTATTATCCTCTGATAGTGGAGAAGAGTGGGCAAAGGCGCAAGAAGAGCTTTCATCTTGGTCAACAGATAGCCGTCATATAACACTTAAGGACTCACAACATTATATTCATTGGTCAAATTCTGATGAAGTGGTAAGTTATATAAAAGAATTTACAGAGGAGCTTTCCAAATAATTAATATAATCTTTTGCACTTTGATCTATTTCTTCACTGATTACCTGAAATAACGCTCCAAAAACAGCAAAATAAGGTAATGTTATAGCCCCAACATGCTTCATACTAGCCTTAAACGGTGTAATCACTTCATCAACTGTAAAAGAAACTGAACCTGTAGGTGAGTAATTTTCTTTTTTATCTCCTATTGATAAAGCAATTCCAAACTTTTTATCTTTTAATTTATTTCCTTTTGAACCATATGCCCAACCATAGGTAAAAACATCATCAAACCACTTTTTTAATAAAGGCGGATAGCTATACCAATATAGAGGACACTGTAAAATGATATGATTATGTGCTTCAAGCAGCTGTTGTTCCCTTTCAACGTCAATATTCCAGTCTGGATATTCTTTATAAAGCTCGTGAACCATAATATCATTAGGGTATTTCTCTAATTCCTCTTTCCACCTTTTGTTTACCTTTGAATTATCAATGTCAGGGTGAGCTAATATTATAAGAGTTTTCATAAAATCACCAATCCTTTCTATATACATCTGATTATCTTTAATCCTTTCAAGACTGATTTTACAGCACTTGAAATTAGCTTTATAATTATTATTGTCCTAAAAATATATATTGTAAATACACACAATAAAGTCAGTAAGATACTTACTTTGAAGTGTGTATTACTCTAATATAAACTGATAAACTATAATAAAATTGGAGGTGATATTTTGAAACAATATAATTTAGGAATTGAAGCAACTCTAGAAATCCTCGGTGGTAAATGGAAAGCTTTAATTGTATGTCTACTTATGTCTGGCGCTAAAAGAACCAGTGAGTTAGAACGTCTTATTCCAGATATCTCTCAAAAAGTACTAATACAACAACTTCGTGAACTAGAAAGAGATGGAATTGTGGGAAGAATAAATTATCATCAAATGCCCCCAAAAGTTGAATACTATGTTACTGAATATGGGAAAACAGCTAATAAAAATATAGATGTAATGTGTACTTGGGGAAGAGAAAATATTAGACTTAGAAAACTCCAAGGGGAGGATATAAATCTATTAGAAAATTGACTGCATCAAACTTAACGGAGGAGCTAACCAAATAATTAGGTTAAAAATAACTATTTATAGCTAACCTAACCAAAAAGTAGCTTCTCTCATCATCCATTTCAAAAACAGGCCTTGGTGAATAATTCTTTTTCATAACATCAATAATTTTAGATAAACCTGTAGCCTTTCCTTGTGCTAATTTCATAGCTTTTAAAAACTCACCTATTTTTCTATTTCTATATCTTCTTGCAAATACTCTTCCCTCATTAATATCCTCAAGCCTTATGGACTTGTCTGCACCTGGATAATTAATTATTATTATTTCATCTTTATATATTCTGACCTCAATAGGCTCGTTCCCTAAATAATCTCTGTGATAAACGCTATTAACCAAAGCTTCTTTAATAGCCTCATAAGGGTAGCTAAATATTCTTACCGCTTCAGACTTATCATTAACTTTTATAAATTTCTCTTTTATAACCGAATTGCTAATGTATACTAAAGCACCTATTAACTGAGTATATATTGAGCCTGTAAAAATCTTCTCCGTAAAATCTGCTTCAAAAGATTTCTTTGTAAAATCTATTACTTCAATCTGACACATAGGAAAAAACTTTTGAGGAAAATTACTAAACATTAACAACCCTACATTTTTAACTTTTAATCCCGCTTTAGAATTTTCAACTATTCCAAGCTTTTTCCCTAAAGCTTCTAATGAAAACTTACTAACCTCCCAATAAAGCTCACTTTCTGATGTTCTAAAATATTCTTTAATTAAATCTCCACTGAGCTCTTCAATTCCTCCATTAACATTTACCTTGTCGTCAAAGGGAATCGCATAATTTTCATCATAGATAATATCTCTAGTAGCTTTAGCTAAACCTACACTTCTAGAAGCATTTAACTCAACCTTTTCTATAACAAATCCACCTTGATCCTTTATAAATTTATAATAATACCTTATGGAATCATCTATTATTCTGCTAATTCGAACATTAGCATTAGGATGCATCATTCTTAAATCACTAACCATATTAGCAGTAGATTTTCTAAGTTTAATATTTTTACTCACATTATATACTTCTGCTTCATTTCCTATATCAAATATATTCAGATCTACTTGTTTATATAAATTTTCACTATTTATATCCTTATAATCAACCCTTGTAAGTGTTTCATCCTCTTTTCTTTTATCAACTTTCTTTGACTCTTCTTTAGGTTTCTCTCCAAAATAAAACTCATCTATAATTTCACCCTTAACTTCATCAGTATCATGCCAATGTGCCTCACTTAAAATATCACTACCATTATCGACACCTATTTGTGTATCCATTTCTTTTTTATTCTTTCCCATAAAAAACTTCCTTAAGTTCCCAATTTCTTTACTCTCTATATTCTATGTGAACATATTGAAATAATTTCTACATTTGGACATTTTGACACTTTGCCACTTTGACATTTTGACACTTAGCTATTTTGACATTTTCACACTTTTATTCTCAGCTTCATTAAACTCCTTTTATATCTTAATACCGCCCTAAAACCGACAAATTCTATTTTATTAGTTAATTTTGTAGCAATCTTCGACTTAAAACATAATATAATCTTATAAATAATTATTAGGAGGTCGTTAAAATGATAATTGATAATTTAAAATCATTATCTTTAACCATTGAAATTGAAAATGGCGTAGACTCAAAAGGAGAAAAAGTTTTCAAGAAAAGAACGTTCTCCGGTATAAGACTAGATGCCCCCTATGAAAATATTTATAACGTGGCAGATGCAATTTCAGAGATTTTAGAAACAGAAACTGGAGAATTTTTGCTTAACAAGATTATAATCATTGAAAAAACTCCAGATGAAGAATAGGAGGTGTAAGTTATGGAGAGATCTTTAACCCTAACCTTCGTGACATCAAATGGCAGCAAGGCAACTTTAACTATACAAGGTGTTAAAGACGGCTTAACTAAAGAACAAGTTAAGGCATTGATGGATGTTATTATAGCAAATAATATCTTTCTTACTAAAAATGGCTCATTATTAAGTCCGTCTAAAGCTAAGGTTACTGAAAAAAGCTCACGTGATATGATCTAGTTCTTTAAAATAAAGGTCCCTATACCTTAGACCTAAGAAATCTACTGTATAGGGATTTGTTTTTATTATCTCCATGATTCATGATGTGTATATAATGTAGGTGGAACACCTATTAGATTAACATCAAATTTTAATGAAGGTTCTACCTTAGAACTTGCATTGTGTATTCTCATTGATATTGTCCAACCTCCATCACAAACTACATGTATTGTATTTCTTGAACTAGGTTTGAAATCTATATCAAAGAATCTTTTTGGCATACCTAATTGAGGTATTCGTACTTGTGGTTTTATTTTTCCTGCAACACGATTTAATGTCCCATAAAGACTATATGCTTGAACTTGAGTAACTTCTCTTTTGTCATTAGTTATTACTTTGTAAAAATCATTTACTCCTAAAAGGTAACTTAGTAATTTCCCAGGTATTTGTCCGGGATTCTCTACATCAAGTCTTCTTAGTTCTTTCATAAACGCTTTTAATAACGGTATATAAAAACGTTCTTCTTTATTCTCAACTTCTCTCCAAAAAACACCCTTACTTTTTAGAATTCTTAATTCTTCAAACATAGAGTTTATTTCTTCAAAATATTGTGGTGAGCAAGGAATGCCAAACCATACTTGTCCAAAATTTATATTAGGTGATAGTCTACTGTGTTTTACAGCAGAATGATTATGCTTACAGCTCAATCCTACTTCCCACTGGTTTTGTTTTCTAATACACAAAACATCTCGTACATCCCCAGATATTCCAGCTGAATCTTCTTGTATTGATAAATACAATGGACTATTATCTAACGGATTCTGCAGTTGTGGTTCTAATCTTAAAATTACCCTTATAGCTGCATTTGCTGCCAAATCCATTTTTTCTTTTGTTTCTTTACTAGCACTATTATAAAAATCTCTAGCTACATTTAGTGAACTATTATCTTCTATAACAACCTCTTGTTGCATAGAGAGTTCTAAATTAATAGAGTTTAAGCAAGCATATTCAAATGCTTTTCCCATCCGTGTTTGTATAGCCAACCTCTTTTCCCCCTTTTTTTAACTAGCTACCTTAATTTATAATTGCTTCTAGCAGTACATTGCTAGTAATCTTATTATCAATATATAAATTAAGTCTTGAGTATATTTCCTCAGCAACAATTTCCGCTAACTTAACTGGAACTGCATTTCCTATTTGCTTATATTTACTAGTTATATCTCCTACAAACTCTAAATCTGATGGAAATGTTTGTATTATTGCCGCTTCCCTCCATGAAAACCTTCTAGTTGCTCCGTTATCTCCGAACCTCCATAAATCTGTGCCTAGCTTCTCCATATTAGGACTAGATGGATGTAATGTTACCTGTTTAGCCATAGCCGGTATAGTATAAGAAACATCATCCCAATCCCGTTTACGATTTCTAGACATATATCTTGAACTATATGGAGCATTACAAATATCTTCTGGAAGTGGTTCAGGGATATTAGATAACGCATCTTTTAATGTCACTTTATATGGTAATGGTTTAGGAAATTGAAATTCCTTTATTCCTAAATCATTTCTAAAACCAATTATAATCACTCTTTGTCTATCTTGCGGAACTCCATAATTACTCGCATTAAGAAGTTCATAAAATAATGTATATCCTTTTGAATACATATCTTGTTTAATAGCTTTAAATATTTCGCCATTTCCCAAGGTAAGCATTCCCTTTACATTCTCTCCAACAAACGCCATTGGTTGTTTTTCTTCTAAATATTTAACGTAGTTTTTATAAAGTCTATTTCTACTATCATCTAACTTACGCGGTCCAGCTAAAGAAAATCCCTGACAGGGCCAACCACCAAGTAGTATATCTGCCTTCGGAATTGTATCTACATTTATTTTACTTATGTCTCCACATACAACCTCGGCATCACTCCATAAACGATGCGTTGCGCAAGCATCCTCTTCTATGTCATTCGCCCAAATAGTCTTAAACCCAGCGTTTTCAAACCCTAAATCTAAACCTCCTGCACCACAAAAAAAAGAAACTACAGTGAAATTTTTATTAATTTTGTTAACCTTTCTCTTATTACCAAGCTTCATTATTTGCACTCCTTTACCAATTAATAGTATATATCAAAACTGTATATTCCACCACATTCTTAGATAATTATATCAGCTAATTAACTAAAAGGCCAGCTAATTATTGCCTTTTTAATCTTATTAATTACTTAACTCATTTATATAAGTTTATATTACCACATTTAGAACATACGTTTCTATAGATATATTTACCATTTTTAAAACATGTTATTCATGTTATTCATTATCTTGTTATTGCCAGCACTTTCGACAAATTACATTTTCCAAACTAATTTTGTAACAATCTTCGACTTAAATCATATTATATTCTATATTTAATTTCCAAAAAGAATTAAGGAGATATATTTATGTCAGAAGATAAAACTAATTATTTATTAAGTAGGGCTATGAAAACACGTGAAGTGGTTAGTATTCCAGTTTCTTTATCTAAATCTATAGAAGGAAAGTACTTTGTAGGTCAGACTGAACCTTTACATGTATGTAAGGGGTCAGATGCTTGGGCAGGTTTAGTAAATCCTCGTAATTCTGATGTCATCTTATTCGTAAATGTATTTACTATTTCTAATTTTTCTGATGAACATTTAACTGCCGAAATATGGCTTAACGCTAGTCTTCCTGAGAATTTAGATAAATCATATAATGTTTCTCCAACCAATACTGCTATAAAACCTCTTCCTAAAAATAGGATTAACATTCTATCTTCAGATTCTGATATAGTTACTCCTAAAAAAGGAATTAATGTTTATAAAAGAATTGTGCAACCTAACGAAACATTAGTTGCTGAGGAAGACGGAAAATTTATTATAGCTCCAGGTGGAAACTATTCATTAATTATAAAGTCAACTAATTTAAATCATAGCAAAGTTGTAGTTGCATTTGGTTGGTGGGAAGAAGAAATATGCTAAAATAAACAAAGGATCCCTATATGGTAGATTTTTAACTACTGTATAGGGATTTGTTTTAGCTTCTATAAATTTAGTAGCTCTTTTTTCTTTTTATCAAATTCTTCTTGGGTTAATGCTCCCATATCCAGCAACTGCTTATATTTTATTAATTCATCTGCAGGAGATGTAGAGTTTACTGAGTTCCCTCTATGTGAAGTTTTCATTTCCTTATATAGTTGCACTTCCTTATTAACTGTATCAGCAAAAAAGCTTACAGTTACATTTGGTACATTCTGTATAGTTCTTGTAACAGCTCCATCTGTAATAGCTATTTTACCAAGTCCTAATCCTTTATAATGGGATATACTATTAATTTTATCTAATGGAATATCTATTAATCTTAATCCATAAAGCATACCTTTATCCAGCATTAATACACGTCTATCAGTACATACTATAATCCATGTATTACCTTCAGTAAAACCACTAGTTATAGCTTTAATATGTTCATCTTTATTAAGTACATTTGGCAACTCCATTATTTCTTTTTTAGTTCCCCAATCATCCTTATATGGCAAGTTTTCTATTTCTTTTTGAATATCAGCGGCACTTTTCTTATTTACTTTTCTATTTTTATCTCCATAATTCTCTTTTAGATATTCTACAGCTATTTCGCCTTCTTTTTTGTACTTATTAGAATATACTAAATTTATAATTTTACCTCTTACAGTAATTTGTATCAATCCATTTGTAGCAAACGTAGGTCTAGAAAATACATCCACTGCCTGTATTTCTGTAAGCAATATTTCTCTTTTATTATAAATTATCCTATCGCTAAGTAACGTCCATGGCTTTTGCATCATAGCTTTAAACTTTAAATTCATTTCATTATTAAAATCCATTATTTTACTCCTATATCAGTATAATTTATTTATATAATCTTATCACAACTATGCTTATTTTTCTATTTACTGATACTTCCATCTAATAATATTGATTTTCTTGTACATAACAAAATTTTTACCTATATAAACATTTTATATTTCCCACTTTATTCCTCTATATATTTTCTACATTTATAGTGTTACTTATAGAAAAAATCTCAAAAAAATAGTAGCCCCACATCGCAATTGGAAAGCTACTATTTTTACACAAAAATAAGTGATACCAGTTGCCTGAGCAACTATAGTTGTATATAGTAGAGTGTTAGCGCACTCTACTTTTTTATCTCTCATTTACGCCTATAAGCGTAAATTAAAAATTTAGTATCTTATTTATATTATATCAAATTTTAATAAAAAATAAACAAATAAATTTTTGTCACGTATATTACATCTATTGTTTCCTATTTATTATATTCCAAAAATCAGCTTCATTTATTATATCAATTCCAAATTCTTGAGCCTTAGTTAACTTACTTCCTGCATTTTCACCTACAACAAGCATATCAGTTTTCTTACTAACACTATCTGTACTTATAGCTCCATATCTAATTGCAATAGATCTCATTTCGGCTCTATCTTCTTTCATATCTCCAGTAAAAACTATTCTTTTATTGTTAAATACATTCACTATAATATTATCTTTAGCATACTCTAATTTTTTTCTGTCTTCTTCTCTCTTTTTACTATCATTTTCATAATTCCTTACTCTTTTTTCTTTTTTATCTTCTCTGTATTCCCCTAACGATATCCACTTTTCAATCTTAACTATTTTTAATATTTCTAATAAATCCAAAACATCCTGCATAGCATTATGAGATTGCTCTTGCTTTATACCATAATGATTTAGTAGATATTCGAGCTTATAACTCTCCAAGGTTTCCTTAGATTTTATATTATCTCTACTACAATAAAATTCTTGTTTATCATCTACCCAATTCCAATATCTTAGGAATCTTCTATCAAAACTAGCGTTATGTGCAATTATAGGACATTTATGCTTTGATATGAAATTTTTGAAATTTTCTTTTGATACTTCATCTTTTTCAATTGCTTCTAATCCCGCTCCATATCCTTGCTTATATTTTTCTTCATCATTTATAATTGCAAGGTGAAGGCTATCAACTACTCTAAAATCTTCAACCGCAATTACAGCCACTTCCCTTATCCCATCTTCCGATTTAAAACTCATTGGTGTTTCAATATCTAAAATTATAAATTTCTCTTTTTTCTGCATATCTAAAAAATAGTCAGGATGAATACTATGCAATTCTCCATTTATGTATAATATAATTTCATTACCATCTACATATCCTGCTACATCACATTCTACAGCCTCTTTAGTATAGGCTCCTTTATAGTAGAATTTCTTTATTTCCATAGCTTTAGGTGAAATAAGCTTCCATTCTTTTAGCTTTTCCATTTTTTCTTTTTCTGAATCAAACGCTCTCCATTCTCTTGTTGGATTTATCAATATTATTCTCCTCCTATAATTTTATGAAATAAAAATAACTTGTCCACTGTTCTATTAATTATAGTTTTCTGTAATTCTTCTAAATAATCTTGTATTTGAAGTAATTCTGCTTTATATTCTGCTTCTTTTTTCTTATCTTTTAATGAGGTATTATATTTTACTATTAGACTATTAATACTTTCTTCCGTTATCCAATTATATATTTTAGACATATTTTCCTTCAGTTCTTGAATCTTACTCTCTTTATTCTCAGATATTTTTAGACTTTCTATTATATTTATTGTCGTAGCCCTACTTGAGCAGATAATTCTAAAATTCTCTGATACCTTATCTATATCTATATCTCTTCTCTTGTCTTTATCTTTAGTCCATTTATTATTTATACTGTTTATTATTTGTTGCTCTATTGCCTCTAGCATTCATCCCACTCCCCACATAACATTACATATATTAATATTATACTATTATTCCATATTAATCAAAATAGCATATTAACCCTTGTATAAAAATAAAAAAATAGTAGCTTTAATTTCTAACACTAAAGCAACTATTTTTAACTATAAATATTTAGTTTATACGATAAGCCACCCATCTAAAAAATCTTCCTATATTTTTAAATGAAGCTATATTACAAAGTAGTTCTGTGAATTTTCCAAACTTCCTATAAAATAAGTTAAAGGCTAGAAATGGAATCCATTGTTTTTTAGATTTTGGAAGTCTTTTTATTATATTTTTGAAGGTATATATTTCTTTATAGATCCATAAGTAACCATCGTACAGTTCTTCTGGTGTAATATTTTTAGGTTTATATACCACATGTGAGGTATTATAATTTGATAGGTTAAAGTCTACAATTCTATTTTCCGCTAATAATGATTCATATAGTTTTGTTCCAGGATAGGGGGTAAGGATATGGGAGGTTACTGTTTCTATCTTGTTTTTAATTATCCATTCTAAGGTGTCTTTAAATACAGCGGCATCATCTTCATCTAATCCAAAGACAAAACTTGCATTTATCATTATTCCTCTTTTATGAACTTCCTCCACAAGTTTTTCATATCTTTTTACACTGTTTTGTATTTTGTGAACACTTGCTATTGATTTGCTGTTTATGCTTTCAAAACCTATAAAAAGACTTTCACAACCTGCTTCCTTCATCTCATCTAATAACTCGGGCATATTCCCTATATTAGAGGTAACCGCAGCATTCCACTTTAACTTAAGAGGTTTTATTTCCTTTAAAAGCCTTTTTGTCCATGGTGGATTTCCTATAAAGTTATCATCAATAAACATTATATGCTTTGTTTTTAAAGCTTTTATATCCTTAATTACATCCTCTACTGGTCTATTTATATATGTTCTAAGTCCACTTTTGCAGCTATTATAACAAAAATCACATTCGAATGGGCAACCTCTACTTGTACTAATTATGTTGGTGTATAAGTATTTATTAGTGTCAATAAGCTCATACTTTGGTGATACTATTTCACTTCCTTCTATATTGTGCATATCAGAATATATCTTTTTTAGGGAGTTATTTTCTTTATCTTTAAGAATTTTTTCCCAAACTCTCTCAGCCATTCCAACGCATATAACATCAAAACTTCTACTAGCACTTTCTGGATCTGCGGTAATATGTATCCCACCTGCTACTACTGTTACTCCACGCTTTTGAAATTCTTTGGATATTTCCACAGCTCTATTCATAACATCTACAGTAACAGTTATGGCTACCAAATCTACAGCTTCATCAAAATTTATACTCTCAATGTTCTCATTTTCAATAATAACTTCATGCTTTTTTGGAGTAAGATTAGCTATTGTTAATAAAGCTAATGAGGGAGACATTCTTGTTTTTAATTTTGTATCCATAGGTCTTTGGCGCATTGCAGGTTGAATTAACTTTATCTTCATATATTACCTCACATAATTTAATTACTAACTTATTTTATAAGCATCATGAAATGTCCTTTAAGCTGAATTTTCTTACTGCTAAGCTAACTAACCCAGGAATATAGATAAGTATGTAGACAATCATCCATATACTTGGAGCTGTACTTGTTATACCGCCTGAGCCCATGAAAGGACCTGTAATACCAATATTTCTAAATATGGACGAAATCATCTGCCTGTATATTATATCGAAGGGTGAAATTAAGCTAGAAATAATCCCTAGATTTATAAGACTTTGATTTGAGAGCATGGAGCCTACCTGTTCCATTACTCCACCTATAAGTCCTAAAATATATATTGAAATAACAAATATTCCATTGCTTAGTGTTTTAAATGTAGCGCTTCCTAAAATAGAAAGAGCTAAAATAGCTATTGGTTCCAAAGTAAAAAATAAAAGACCTTTTATTATATTTAGTGGTTCAAGGCTATTTACTATAGGAAGTTTAAATATTGTACATATTGTAATTATTGATATAAAGAGAAAAACTGAATATATCACTGATAATGCTCCAAGTCCAAGATATTTTCCAATTACATAACTAGATCGTTTAATTGGACGTGTTATTATAGAATGTATTACACCACTTTCAATTTCTGAAGAAATTGAACCTATAGATGCCATAATTGTGAGAAATGCCACAAGCATACTTGAAAAATAAAACCCTAAAAATGATATTATATTTGAAGCTACATCAAGAGCATTTATTGTATTTAAAGACCCTGCTCTTGCAAGATCCTCTACTGCAAAATGAGTGATTACCCCAAATAATGTAAGGTAAACAAGAGTAAGTGCTGCAACAAGTATTAATATTTTTTTCCTTAAAGCCTCCTTAAAGGATGCTGCTGCTATTGCAATCACCTTTGCTCACCCCCTTCTATCAAATTTAAAAATACATTTTCAAGTGAAATTTTCTTTGGTGAAAGTTCAAATAGTCTTCCTCCTCCGTTAATTATTATAGATGCTATGCAATGTATGTCAGTTTTGCTCTTAATTTGCATATTTAGCTTGTTGTTTGATTGTGTAAGAGAGCTATCAAACTCTTTAAGCTTACTTAAAATTTCATTACTTAAATTTTCTGCATTTATCTCAAGGATTAACTTGCTTTCAAGTATGTCATCCATTTTTCCGTACTTAATTATACTGCCCCTTTTAATTATAGCCGCACTATCACACACAGCTTCAACCTCACTTAGCAGATGACTGTTAAGTAACACTGTTTTCCCCTTAGACTTCAAGGTCGTCATTATTTCCCTTACTTCTTTCCTACCCACAGGATCAAGTGCTGAAGTAGGTTCATCTAAAAAAAGCAGATCTGGATCTGTTAAAAGAGCACATGCTAATCCAATACGTTGCTGCATACCCTTGCTATAGGTGCCTACACGATAACTCTCATGACCTTTAAGTTTGACAATATCAAGAACCTCTTCTATCTTTGATACTGCACTTTTTTTGTCCAACTTATATAAGGAAGCATGAAATTTTAGGAGGTCTTCGCCTGTCATCCAATCCTGATATTTAAAGTTTTCAGGCAGATATCCTATTTTCTTTCTTACATCGATATCACCAACAGGCTTACCCAATACAAATGCTTTTCCACTGGTTGGAAATAATAAGCCTACCATCATTTTTATAAATGTACTTTTTCCTGCCCCATTAGGACCAAGAAATCCAAAAATTTCTCCCTCACCTACTGATATTGATATGTCTTTACAGCCAATTTTATTTCCATAATATTTTGTTAAACTTTCTGTCTCTATTACCATCCTATCACCTCATAAGCAAAGCTTTATTTAACAGATTTTGCAATCTTTAAAAGCTCTTCACTGTCTACTTGTCCGGATACAACATAGATAATACCCTTATCGTACCAAATTACTGCTGATTCAAAGTTCTCTTCTGAATTTCCATAATCCTTAGACATATATCCTTTTGCACCGTTTATATTAACTTCTGTCATTTCTGATTCTATCACTGGAATATACAGAGTGCTTTTCCAATCCTTCATAGACTTAAGCTGTGATTGTAGCCTTTGAGGAATTATAGGCATTTCTACAACTGCATCATACACTGCGTCAATATCCACATCATCAGGTACTGTTATTTCTGGAGATTTTGTCTCCATAATTGTTATAGGTTTATTGTTTATACTGTAGTTCATAGTCACCTGAGAAGCAAAATCTATTTTAAAAGTCTTACCATCAATATTTGCTGGCAGAATTTTTGTAGCTCCATAGGATTTCATTATTTCATTTACATTCTCTGCCTTAAGTGTGAACTCAATAGCTGTAGGTTCAACAACATTAACACTTGGTACTACCCCATCAAGAACTGATGGAAAAGCTACTGTAACATCTGTAATGTTTTTTACATCTTCTTTTGAAGAAACTTTCTTCTGTCCTCCTTGTACCTTTATGTTTCCCATCTTTTCAAGGCTTATCTCTCCCTGCCCACTTGAAAGCTTACTCTGAATCTGTTGAATATCATCAAGAGTTACAGTCACTCCTTTTAAATCCTGAGCTCTAAAAATAGATAGTGTTTTTGAAATTGCTGCATTAACTGTTTGACCATTTATAATTGCCACAGCTAGTATAGCTGTACAAATTAAAGCTATAGTTTTTTTATTCTTTAACATATAGATAAACCCTCCTAAAAAAATTGATGATTTTTAATCTTATTCTAATTTGTAAATAAAGAATATCATATATTTTATTGTTTATCAATAAATATTTATCTATTTTCACTTTATATTTATTTTTTAACAACAAAAAAAGCAGTCCTCACTTGTAGAACTGCTCTTTATACACTCTTTATACTTTACTATAATTTTTATATTAAAAAGTATCATCTATTAATTAAAAAGAATATCATAGATTAAAGTAATTATGTCTGAGGGGAAGCTGTGAATTTTAATGGGTGGAGTAATTTTGAAGATTTTGCTAGAGCCTGCGGCTATACTAAGTCAAACAATGAAAATGAATCTACTAATGAAGGTTGCAAGGATATCCCCAATGGATTTCAAAGCTTAAATCCTGAACTATTCGTTATTATAGGAGCTATTCTTGGAGAAATATTGGCAGGTAATATGCCTTTTAACGTTCAGAATGCACTCGGAAACTGGTTTGAACTACTTGGACAAGTAATATTAACATATAATGCACAACAACAATATTTCCAAGGTGGTCCAGGGTTATATTATAATCCTAAAAATTATAATATAAACAATCCATATTGTGGCCCGAATAGTCCTACTGCCCCAAAACCTGAAAATACTCAAAGTCAAGCTGATAAAATCAATGAACTAGAAGCCCGTATTAATTCCTTGATGGCTGAAATAGAATTGATTAAAAATAAAACTAATGATTAACTAAGTTTTCTATCTTAGTTTCATCATTAAGTGTTCATTTATTCCCTCTCTATACAAACTTGGTATGTAGCCTACTTCAGTATATCCGACTTTTTCATATAGCCTTTTTGCATCTGGATTAAAATCTCCAACCACTAAAAATACTTTTGAAAAGTCTTTAAAACAAGTATCTTCAAAGTATTGTAATAGCTTTCCGCCTACTCCATGGTTACGACTTTCTTCTTTTACTGCAATTATATGTAGATATGGAAATGCATGAAATGCTCCACTTAAAATAAACCACAAAAATCCCAAACAGTTGTTGTCCATATCTACTGCTACATATATTTCTTCTTTAGAAAATCCTTCTTCTAATGCCTTCCTAGCTCTTCCTGATTCTGTGAAATATCTTTTTCCTAGTTCTGAATTTATTAGGGCTTCTCCGCAGTCATTTATGTGATTTAGGTTTCCTTTTATTATCTTAATGTTCATATTTTGATTATCTCCTAAAATTTAATTATACATTTTATCAAAATCTACTATTATTCCTAAATTACTATTCTTATTCAAACTTTCATTTTTAATTCTATTTTTATAATAAAGAAAAGCATCCTGATTTATACAGAATGCTTCTAACGACTATATAAAATAATATATAACTCATTTATCTATAAAAATCACTTTTCTATTTCGTTTCGATAATTACTAATAAATCTCTAACTCCAAACACTATGAAATCTCCTTCTTATAAATCCCCATACATTTTTCTAGGGTTTTAATCATCTTACTAACTATTTTTCATAAGTGTCTATTTTGTATTATAAATGGAAATTTTACATAATATTGTTGAAATTTGCAATAAAGTTTCTTATAATATAAATGTATTAAGATCCTTCTTGCATAAAAGGAGGTACACTTAATGGTAAATAATTTTTCAGTTATATTAGCTGCTATACTGGGATTTATAGAAATACTTGATTATAATATTAAGAATAAATCTTTTAAGAAACTTCTTAAATTTTGTCAAGTGGCAATTATATTTACTGCTGTTGGGTTCCAACTCGGAACTTCAGTGTAATATTCATAAGATAAAGAATAATTCCACAATATTTCTGTTTAGTTTGGTTTCTCTACCATATTAGATAATAAATAACATAAATGTATTGTGTGCGGAAGGTGATTATGCACCTGCTAAACAAGAGAAAAGCACTGGCTGCAACCAGTGCTTTTTGCTGTTAATAAAATTTAATAATCTATATTTATTAAAAATATAGTATCTTAATATGTATGCTTAAACTAACAGCGTTTTTTTTAGTGAACCCATATATTCACTAATAAAATAAACAATAAAAAGTATGTGTGGGTTACACTCACTTTTCTCAGTTATTAGCTTACTATTATTCTACACTATTCATAGCCATATAATCAACAGTTTTTAGTTAATTTTTCCCATAAATTACTTCATTTTTCTAAATTTATTATTCTTAAACCCTAATTTTCTTTTGTAAAAATAATTATTTTACTGATTTTATTGATATAATCGTAATTATGAATAATGCTAACTTAATATTTCTATCTATAGTCAAATTGCCCAAATCATATATTTGAAACTGCCAATTACAGTATTATTTGTATAAAAAATAAAAAATAGTAACCCCAGATCGCAATTGGAAAGCTAATATTTTTACACAAAAACAAGTGATACAGTTGCCTAGCAACTATAGTTGTATATAGTAAAGCGTTAGCGCACTCTACTTTTTTTATTTTGTTCATTTCTTACTTATCTTATATCAGATTTTCTTAAATTATCATAACTAAATTTTATTTGTTTTTTAGTTTTAAAATAAAAAATACAACCATGTAAAACTATCCTATTATGGGTATCTTTTTGCAACAAAATTTATTATTCATATACCTTATCCACCCTAAACATTCTATTCTCAGTTATTATTTTGGCTCCTTTATTTAACCTAGGACAATATGAATATTTTAATCCTAATTCAACACAAATACCATCTTTTACTCCATTTTTACTTATAAATATTGCTGGATTCTCACCCCACTCAATAGGCGCTCCATATGAACTAGAATTACCTGTAGTAAACACTGACCATTCTTGTTGGCTATAAGATATATCTGTTACTCCTTTTGAATCAAAAAAATCTTTGAGTTTTTTGAGGTTTTCATTCATAGGCAAAGGGTTTAACTTTTCCATTCTAAGCAATTCTAACTCCATCTTTAATTTTCTATTTTCTTCTTCTAAAAACATTCGACTTTGATTATACTGTTCCTCTTTGTCTTTAGATATAATTTCATCTGCCTTTATCCAACCAACTAAATCATATTCTTTCTCTATACTGTTTAATTGCCTATGAACTTCTGCCCTAATTCCATCCATATTATTATAGAATCCACATATTTTACTTTTAACTAATTCTTTGAATTCACAATATTTATTTCCTTCGAATGTTTCAATTATTTCTCCTCCCTTTATTTTAATTCTTCTTTCAAGCTCTTCATCACCCAGTACAACTGCAAAAAAAGGCTTACTTTTTCCTAGAGCATATTCATATTCTAAATGAGTATAACTCTTACCACTTTTGGGTTCTATCGAACCATATCTTCCACCTAAAATTAACATATATGCGTCAGAATCATCTATCCATTTGTAAATTGTATCCATTTGACTTTTTCCCGATTTAAATAACTCCATCCCTGCTGGTATATGCCCTGCATCTAATATAGCCTTAACAGCAACCTCTCTATCCTCAATTAAATCCTTATACGTAGATGAAATAAATACTTGTAATTTCTTTTCCATATAACAAACTCCTTACTCAATCGTTATATTTTACCACACCGTATATGTTCATAAAATCATCCTTAAATAATAAAACCTATATTATATATATTAATATTTGAGAACTTACCTCTTACTTATTATTCTTCTTAAATATATTTGAGCACTCTATACTACTAAATAATTTAAATTAATCTTTAGAGTTTATGCTATTATTCATATTCATACATTTTAATACCACTTACCTATTTAACCTTTGGTTTATGAAGTTATGGAAAAATACCAAAAATGCTATTAGTGTATCATCCTACCGTATTTAATTCTCATGTCTTACTATGCTTAATATATAAATTATGCTATACTATCCAAGTAAAACTCGTATCCGTAGAAGTGGATGGCTACGGTGGTTTATACGTTTCTCCCACCTTGGGCTATTGGTGATATTTCACTATAGCTTAAGGGGGTGGTATTGGATATGCACCTCTATCTTGTAGAATAAAACTTTTATAGTTTTATTCATCAATTCCTTAATTTCAAAAACAACTGCCGCAATTTTCTTTCCATCAGTAAAATTAAATGATTTTAATGAAATACTTGAGGTATTTCTACAGCAATAATGTACATAATCTTTTTATTTCAACTGTAAAAATCAAAGTGAAATTTATTGCTTTAGATATAGAAGTTTAAGAAAAAGAGAAAAAGTACCCCTCCTCAAGATTAGTGCTTTTTCCTTGCTAACATAACTCAAATTCAATAGCTCCAGAACTAAAACCTTTCTAGAAAAAGTTCGGTGTTCCCTCACTAAGCTTTTTCTCATTTACACTTCAAGTGTAAATTGTGTTAAATATTCTTTATATTATATAATTTATTAATCTATATATAAATAAATTACAAATAATCAATTATTCCATCTTCTAGCTGAAATTCCTTCATAGTAACTTTTTTACCCTGAAGTATACTTTCAAAAGCATCATAATTATCTTTTAAAGATGGAAATATTTCATCTATAGATTCTATTTTTTTCTCACTACATATAAAGACTATTTCAGTAATTAAAATTGCTAAATAATCATATAAATGCTCTATATAACTTACTAAATATTTACTTTCTTTCAATGCTGAATGAGCAATTTCATTTCTTACTCTATATAATCTTTGAATATGCCAAGAAATAGTTTCATAATACTTCTTTATCTTCAGCACAACTGAAAGATTATCTTTTAATATGTCTTTTAATTCACCTAATCTATAAATTAATAAGGAGTTTACAGCGCATAGTTGTTTTATTTCATTAAATGTTTCATCATCTCTAATAGCTCTAATTAACTCTCTTACCATTTCTTGTTTATAATCATTATTAAGGTCTATAGCTCCATTGGTCAAATTTAATTCAACTTTACATCTAATACAATCTTCACCAAAATTTCTTACTATTTTATAAATATATCTCTTACATACTATAGGTGGTAGAACTTCTTTAATATGTGAAATAATATTGCTATATTGTCCAGTTCTCATAAATGACTCCAAAGCTATCCATAAATTCATAAATTTTTCTTCTGGATAAACTGATAATAAACTAATATTTGTATAATTAAACACTCCCTTAAATGCATTATTTGTTAGCTTTAAATTTTCATTACTTTTTGAATATACTTCCATTGCATTTTCAAAAACCTTATTTGAACTGTCTAAAAATAAATATGTTTTATATAAATCTTCAATTTTAAAACTCCAAATGTAAGAGCTCTCTTCCATAATTACGAAACCATCAAGATCCTTCAGTGACCATGAATTGATTTTATTATAAAAAGCTAAAATAGTAATTTTACTATTTAAATTATTAACAGCTTCTAGGGCTGCTGCTTTTACATCCTTAGCTTTAGCAGTAAAAATCATATATTTCTTTTCATTTTTAACTGGTAACTTTTTCTTTTCAATAGTATTATGTTTGTCCAATATTTCGTTATATCCCAATATGGATATACCTAATTTTTTTATTAGTTCAATTACTTCAATATCACTTGTATTAGCACCTTTTGCATTCAATTTTAGATTTATGTATATGGTAAACTCTTGATCTTTTCCTAATTCATCAGTAAATTTGCTCCAATTAGATTCAAAATCTACATTATCGCTTAATAAGAAAATTCTATTAATTAAAGTTGATACACCATATGGTGTCCATCCATTATAAATGCACAAACTTGCTAATACCCTTATATAAATATGTACTTTTTGTAAATCTCCATTCTTAATGTTATCAAATAACTCCTTCATAAGCCATTCTTGATATTTAGGTTCAATTAATTTTAGTGAGTAACTCATTTCACATTTAGCACGTAGCAATTTAGATTTTTCATCTTTTTTTATAACATTACCTAAATGGCTCTTTATTCTCCCACAAAGCCCTCCCATATATTTCTCAATAATATCATCATCATTAATTACTCTTAACAATTCTAACCTACATGCATCTACATTATCCATAGTTAAAAAGGATCCATCTAGTGTTTTCTCAATTACTTCTAAATATTCTCTCATTCCTACCACAACATTCCATATAGAATACTGGTATGTATCTAATGTCCTTGGCTCAAATATTTCTAAACATCTTTGTAAGAAAAAAATAACTGCCTTATTATTAATACCCTTATTTAAAAAATGATTATCATTATAGTTTTTTAACATGATTCCTCCTATTGACATATATTTTATTTACTTGTATAATATCAATATAAGTTGAGTAGAATATAATATATTGAATAGATGAGGAACATTCTTTAGTGTTGAGACTTTGTCCACGCAAAAAGAATCATCCTCTTTTTTATTTTACAATATATTTCAGATTAATACTATAATTATAAAAATTTTTCATTCTATTATTAAATAAAAAGCTATCACATATAAAACCTAGTAAAATTTATATGTGATAGCTTATTTTTTATTTATATTAAATATTATTTTCTTTTTTTACTATGTTACTTATTTTTAATTACTACACAATTTTTGTTGTCCAATCCTCACAATTCCATATCTCAGTAACTACATCTCTGTAGAATTCTGGTTCATGGGATACTAATAATATTGAGCCTTTATATTCTCTTAAGGCTCTTTTTAATTCTTCTTTTGCTTCTACATCTAAATGGTTTGTAGGCTCATCTAGAATTAGTATATTTGTTTCTGTGTTTAGGATTTTGCATAGTCTAACTTTTGCAGCTTCTCCTCCAGATAAAACCATTATTTTTGATTCTAACTGTTTAGTTGTTAATCCACATTTAGCTAAGGCTGCTCTTATTTCATATTGAGTTTTGCTTGGGAACTCTTGCCATACTTCCTCTATACAAGTGTTAGTATTTCCTGATCTATCTTCTTGTTCAAAGTAACCTATGTATTGATAATCTCCAAGTTCAACTTCTCCACTTAAAGGTTTGACTTTGCCAAGTAAACTCTTTAATAGGGTAGATTTACCTAGTCCATTTGCTCCAACTAAAGCTATTTTTTGTCCTCTTTCCATATAAAGATCTAATGGTTTAGTTAATGGTGAGTCATATCCTATAACTAATCCTTTAGTTTCGAATATTACTTTTCCTGAAGCTCTAGCTGCTTTGAAGTTAAATTCTGGTTTTGGTTTTTCTTTTGAAAGTTCTATTACGTCCATTTTATCAAGTTTCTTTTGTCTTGATTTGGCCATATTTGCAGTAGCAACATTTGCTTTATTTCTTGCAACAAAGTCTTCTAGCCTAGCTATTTCTTTTTGTTGCTTTTCATATGCTGCTTCTAATCTCTTTTTGTTTTCTTCATATAGTCTTCTAAATTCATCATAGTCTCCAACATATCTTGTTAGCTTTCTTTCTTCTACATGATATATAAGATTAACTACTGAATTTAAAAATGGAATATCGTGGGATATTAATATAAAAGCATTTTCATAGTTGTTTAAGTATCTCTTTAACCATTCTATGTGCTCTTCATCTAAATAGTTAGTAGGCTCATCTAAAAGTAATATTTCTGAGTTTTGCAGTAATAACTTACCTAATAATATTTTTGTTCTTTGTCCACCAGATAAATCATCTACATCTCTATCTAAACCTAAATCTAAAAGTCCAAGACCCTTAGCAACTTCTTCTACCTTTGCATCTATTACATAAAATCCATTATGGTCTAATAAGTCTTGAATTGTTGCTGTTCTTTCTAGCATTTTTTCTAATTCTTCTGGTTCTACTTCACCCATTTTTCCATAAAGAGAATTCATTTCTTCTTCTAAATCAAATAGGTACTTAAATGCATCTCTAAGTGCATCTCTTATGGATATTCCTTTTTCTAAAGCTGCATGTTGATCCATGTATCCAACTCTAACATTATTTGACCAAAGTACCTTACCTTCGTCTGGCATAAGTTTGTTTGTAACTATGTTCATGAATGTAGATTTTCCTTCTCCGTTAGCTCCAATTAAACCTACATGTTCTCCTTTTAATAATCTAAAGGACACATCTTCAAATATAGCTCTATCACCAAATCCATGGCTCATGTCTTTAACTGTTAAAACACTCATTTTCTTCTCTCCTTAGTATTAACTTCGCTAGGATAATTTTAATAGATGGTCAAGTTTATTACAAGAGTATTTCACTTTATAATTTTATCCAATGTATGAATTGTTTTTATAGCATTTATATTTTTTACGTGGACAAAATAATATTGTTGAAGAAAGATTTTAAAGATTATCAAATGTGATAAATCAATAAACCTCAACTTCAATGAAATAAGCAGCTATCAACTTAAAGAAATACACTGGCTTACTTTATAGTTTGTCGGTGTATTTTTTTAACTTCCTTTTAATAATTCTTAACGATATTAAACATTAAATTTTACTAATTTACTGTTATTATTATTTTATAAGATACAAATATTTATTTAAGGAGGATTTTTATGAATAATAATTACACAATTAAAAGCAAGATAGTAATTGAAGTTGAAACAATTCTAGGTCAAAGCATTATCCCAACAGAAAAAATGTTTAAAAATTTAATTAATTCAGATCTTACCCAAGCTTCATATTTAGTAAAAGAGGTAGAAATATTAAATTTTGCTATTGAAAAGTATACTGAAAATCTTGAAAAAATTTGTGATTAGTTTTACCTAGAGCTTCTTTTATTGAAGTTCTTTTTTTGTTTTAATTGTAAACCTATTTTAAAATAATTTGGTTGACAATTGTTTTTTGCTCTTTTATACTATGGTATATATTTACCATATAATTTATTTTAAAGGAGTTTTATTATGAACCAAAAATTATCTATTAGAGACTTAACCTTTATAGGTATGGGAGCTGCTATATTAGCTGTTTTATCTCAATTTTCAATACCTATTCCCTTTTCTACAGTTCCAATCACTCTACAAGTGCCAGCAGTTATATTATTAGCCCTTATTTATACTCCAAAGCAATCATTTTTATCCGTTATAATTTTCATTCTATTAGGTGCTGTTGGTTTACCTGTTTTCTCTAACTTTCACGGAGGATTAAATGTAATTCTTGGCCCTACAGGAGGATATATTATAGGCTTCCCCCTAATGGCTTTAATAATTGGCTATTCTAAAAAACTGGACAATCCTATATTAACTTTCATTTTAGTTTATATAGCTATTGCAGTTGATTATTTTACAGGTGTTTTACAATTATCCATAGTTGCTCACTTATCTCTTCCAGCTGCACTTGCTGCAGGATTATATCCATTTATTATTAAAGATATTATTGTTGTATTTTTAACTGTTTTGTTAGGAGTAAAAATTAGACAAAGACTCTCTACTGCTCTTCTTTAAATCTATGTTGGGGTATGATAAAATAATATTATTATTTTAAAGAATAGAATGGGGGCTAATAATAATGATATCTAATAAAATGAAAGATCTTGTAGCTGGCAGTTCTACAATAAGAGCAATGTTTGAAGAAGGAAAAAGACTGGCATCAATATATGGGGAAGAGAATGTTTTTGATTTTAGTCTTGGAAACCCTAATGTAGAACCTCCAGAAGTTGTAAAAAATACTATAATCGAAATATTATCTGAGGAATCTCCTAATTTTGTTCATGGCTATATGAGTAATTCAGGTTATGAGGATGTTAGGCTTAAAATTGCTGAGTTTACTAACAAAAAACATAATCTAAATTTAACTGAAAATAATATTGTAATGACTTGTGGTGCTGCTGGTGGATTAAATATAATTTTTAAAACACTAATGAACCCAGGCGACGAGGTTATAACTTTTGCTCCTTATTTTGGAGAGTATAGAGCATATACCAACAATTATGATGGAAATCTTGTTGTTGTTCCATCAAATACAGATACTTTTGAGCCAAACTTAGAAGAATTTGAAAATAAAATAACATCAAAAACTAAAATCGTAATTATAAACTCACCTAATAATCCTACTGGAGTTATCTATTCAGAAGAAGTTATAAAAAGTCTAGCTAATATACTTAATAAAAAGCAAAAAGAATTTAATAGTAGCATTTATTTAATTTCTGATGAACCATATAGAGAAATTGTTTATGATGATATTAAAGTTCCGTACTTATTAAATTATTATAATAACTCTATAATAGGATATTCCTATAGTAAATCACTATCTTTACCTGGAGAAAGAATAGGATACATAGTAGCAAATAGCTCTCTTGATGATTTTGATATTTTCATGCAAGGTTTAAATGTCGCTAACAGAGTACTAGGTTTCGTTAACGCTCCTTCTTTATTCCAAAGAGTAATTGCTAGAACTTTAGGTGCTGAGGTTGATGTTGATATTTATAAGAAAAATAGAGATTTATTATATAATCACCTTACAAAAATAGGTTTTTCTTGTGTAAAACCTAATGGAGCTTTTTATCTTTTCCCTAAATCTTTAATAGAAGATGATGTTAAGTTCTGTCAAGATGCTAAAAAGTTCAACTTATTAATCGTTCCTGGTACTGCCTTTGGTTGTCCTGGACATTTTAGAATTTCTTATTGTGTTTCTTATGATAAAATTGAAAAATCTTTAGCTGCTTTTGATAAACTAGCTGAATTATATTTAGGATAATAGGTGGTTATTATGAGTACGCTTTGGTTAGATAAAATAAGAAAAGTTGACCCCTATATTCCAGGTGAGCAGCCTAAGGTAGTTAATATCTTAAAGCTAAATACAAATGAAAACCCTTATCCTCCAGCTCCTAAGGTTATTGAGGAGCTTAAAAATATAGAGGGTTCAAACTTAAGATTATATCCTGACCCTACTGCTGGTGAATTAGTAGAAACTTTGGCTGATTATTATGGTTTAGAAAAAGATCAAATTTTTGTTGGAAATGGTTCTGATGATGTTTTAGCTTTATCTTTTATGACTTTTTTTAATTCAGACAAACCACTATTGTTTCCTGATATAACTTATTCTTTTTATCCTGTATACGGTGATTTATTTAATATTAAATATGATAAAATTCCTTTAAATGAGGATTTAACCATAACTAAAGAGGACTACTTTAGAGAAAATGGAGGAATTATATTCCCTAATCCTAATGCACCTACTGGCGTTGGTGTGGATTTGTCCTTTATAGAAGATATTTTGGTGAAAAATAGAGATGTAATAGTGATTGTTGATGAGGCTTATATAGATTTTGGTGGAGAATCCGCTGTTAAGCTTATAAATAAATATGATAATCTAGTTGTTATTCAAACTTATTCTAAATCAAGATCTTTAGCAGGTTTAAGAGTTGGTGTAGCTTTAGGTTCTAAGGAAGCTATATCTTACTTAAATGATGTTAAGAACTCTTTTAACTCTTATCCTTTAGATTATATATCTCAAAGATTAGCTATAGCTTCTCTTAAGGATGATGAGTATTTTAAAGATACTTGTGCAAAAATAATTAAAACTAGAGAAAATACTATTAAGGAATTAAAAGAATTAGGTTTTATAATTCCTGAATCAAAGGCTAACTTCATATTTATAACTCATCCTACTATAAAGGCTAAGGATTTATTTGAAGCCTTAAAGAAAGATGGTATATTCGTTAGATACTTTAGTTCTTCTAGAATTGATAATTATTTAAGAGTAACCATCGGTACTGATTCTGAAATGGAGAGATTTTTAAATTTCATAAAAGATTATATAGCTTAATTTAAAGAGGTCTTTGAATAACAAAGACCTCTTTAATATATTATTTTATTTTTTCATCTTCAAAACTTCTATATCCCTTATCTACTTTATCATTTCCTTTATTATCTTGCTTTTCATGAAGTTTTTGTCTTCTTTCACCTTTTTGCATTGAGTTATTAGGTTTATTTTGTGGCATAATAATCAACTCCCTTCAATAAGTATTTTTTACTTATTAAAGAGTTTTAATTCTAAGTATTATCTTCTAAAATTGACTAATCTATTGAAGGCAAGTGCTAAAGTAGGTAAATTCATTACTATAAAATAAATAATAATAGTGGCTATTAAAGGTCCATTTAGTACTCTTTCTTTTGTTGAAAGTATGTCTGAAGTCACTTCTGTGACAGAATTAGAGTCTAAATCTACTCTCATATAAGAATGTCTTGAACTTGCTCCTACTCTCTCATAGGAATCATATATTCCTCTAGATTTACAGTCATCCTCAATTTTTTTGATTATTATTATAGATATAGCTCCAAATATTATCCCTAAAAATCCCCATACAGATAATGCTGCCATTTTCTCACTCATACTAAATTGAGAAATAGCATCAGGGCTCACATTGTTCTCCATAAATAATGAAATTACTTTTTGCAAGGTTACTTGAAGTCCATTTATCATAAAATGCATAACTACTGATGCAAATATACTATTTGTTATCCTAACTAAATATGCTAAAACCATTCCTAAAACTGCTGCATATAGAAACTGCTGTGCATTTAAATGAAATACTCCAAATAATAATCCTGTAACTATGGATGCTACCCATTTGTTTTTAAAATCGTATCCTGATAAAACTATACCTCTTAGTGTTACCTCTTCTGTAATAGCAGGCATTACTGCTATTAATAAAAGTAATATTGGATATGGTGTGTCCATTATAGATCCAATAAACGCGCCTACATCATTTGAAAAAAAGAAACCTGATATTAGTGAAAATAACATTACAACAGGTTGAATTGCAAATGCTAAAATCATTATCCAAAGTATATTTTTAAAACTTATAGGATTTAATCTAAAAGTTTTTTTTGCAGATGATTTTGTTACTAGTATATATATAGCTGCTGGAACTAAAAATAATATTACATGATTCAGAAATAAGATAATTCTAGAATCAGTTAAATTTATGTTTTCATATACTATCCCCAAAAGATATGGAACAAAAGTGCTTATTAAAAGTATCATTAGAAAATACAAATTAGCTCTAAAAATCTTTCTCATAAAATGCCTACTTCCTTAATTTTTTTTTATTATTTTGTATAATATCCATTAGAGTTGTCTAAAATATAAATGAAGCTACTAAGCTTTATATGATATTGCCTCTCCCCCATTTTAATATAATTAACATCCCTCTAGGAGTCCTTATGAGTCTTGGAGGGTTTGTTGTTTTATTCCTTTATAGTTCTTCTTACAAGGTCAAGTGCACTCATAGTAGTTCTTACTCTAACTCTATTTCTATCACCTGTAAAGTTAAATTCTTTAACTAAACAACTCCCTTTATAATATACCCCAATATAAACTAGTCCAACAGGTTTTTCAGCTGTTCCACCACCTGGTCCTGCAATTCCTGTGGTTGAAACTCCTAAATCAGCTCCTGCTACTTTAGCTATACCCTGGGCCATTTCTCTAGCAGTCTCTTTACTTACTGCACCATATTTATCTAATGTTTCTTTTTTTACACCTAATCTCTTCATTTTAGCTTCATTTGAATAAGTAACTGCCCCTTCCAAAAAGCTTTCAGATATTCCAGCGTAGTTAATAAGTTTCTCTGCCACCATCCCACCTGTGCAACTTTCTGCAGTTGCTATTTTTATTCCTTTTTTAACTAAGAGTTCTCCCACAACCTCTTCTAAAGAAGTTTCTCCCTCTCCATATATATATTCTTCTAATCTTCTTCTAATCTCTTTTTCAACTGGTTTTATAAGTTCTTCTGCTTCTTTTTCATTTTTAGCTTTAGCTGTTATTCTTAAAATAGCTTCTATATCTTTAGCATAAGGTGCTACTGTTGGATTAGTTTGATTTACTATTAAGTCGTTAACTATTTCTGCCATACGACTTTCCCCGATTCCAAAAGTTCTTAACACCTTTGAAACCAAAACACTGTCTGTAAATTGTTTAAGGTATGGAACAACATAATTATCAAACATAGGCTTCATTTCTCTTGGAGGTCCAGGCAATACTACAATCTTCTTACCATTATTGCCTTCTATAATTGCTCCTGGAGCTGTTCCATAATCGTTTTTAAGGACTATCGCATCAATAGGAAAATAAACCTGCTTCTCATTACTTCCTACTAATTCTCTTCCACTTTTATCAAAAAACTTTTTTAAATTCTCATAAGATTCTTTATGAAGCACAAGCTCCTTATTAAAATATTTAGCTGCCATTTCTTTTGTCAAATCATCTGGTGTTGGTCCAAGTCCACCTGTAGTTATTATAATATCTGAATTCTCAAAAGCATTTTTAAAACTTTCTAAAACTCTTTCTTCATTATCTCCAACAACTTCTTGTTTATATACATTTATTCCAAGGTTAGCTAACTCTCTAGATATATACTGAGCATTCGTGTTTACTATATCTCCTAATAAAATCTCTGTACCTACTGCAATAATTTCAGCGTTCATTTAATTCACCTTCTTAATAAATTTATTAATTATAATGATATCATTTGTTGTTGGAATTTTCTAGGCAATAGCTTAATTTAAACTTTCAAAAAATTATCAAATCGCTAATGTTGCAAATTTCTTATGCAATAAAAAAGTGGCTACGCCACTTCGCTAGGGAACCCTATGGTTCCCTTCGACGACACTACGTGTCTGAGCACCCTCCTTAAGCGGCGGGGAGCACAACCTCCCCTGCACCCCTTGCATTTTTTATTACATAGGAAGAATGCACTTTCCTATGTAATAAAAAATCTGTCCTAAAAGTAGAGTAACTCTACTTCGGACAGACCTTTATGTGAAAAACTCTCTTACCTCAAAACCTAAACATCTAAGTATAATTAAGTAGTTTATATTTGTAACCTTTAGCTTTAAGGTGGGGTAAAAGCTAGATGGAGGTTATGTATGAGGCAAAAGAATTTATTGCCAAGTTACTGGGGCTGATTGTTTCTTTCTAGTTTTATTTTTATTTTTGCCTTCCTCTGATGCTGATGTATCATCCCAATTAGATTTCAATTTTCTAGATAATTTATTATCAACTTGACTATCTTTCGGCATATTAATCACTCCTATTCGTGAATTCTTGTCCTGTACACTATTTAATCTATGCAAATTTGCTCTTTTTATTCTTAGAAATTTTTTCATTAGTTATTTTATATTGACCGGACAAGCTTTTAAGGTTATAATTGTTATTGCCGTTTTTAGATAATATTAATGGGCTATAACTTACATAAAAGTAGGACAGAATTTTAAAATTCCGTCCTACTTATCTTCTTATTACCAGCCTTTTTTTATGTAGTCATCTTGATAATGACTAGTATCATTTTTAAATTCTATATTATATGTATCTTCTTCAATAGTTATCTTTGTAAGAGAAGTTTGTCCCATAACTATCCCTTTAATAGTTTCTTCAATTCCTAAGTTCTCAAAATACCCAACCATCAGCTTTAAAGTAATTCCATGAGTAACTATTAAAACATCTTTTCCTTTATTGTTCTCAATTATCTCCTCTAAAGCTTCTTTAGTTCTTTTTTCAAAAATATCTATTTCTTCTCCTTCAAAAGGTTTATATTCTTTAGGGTTATAATATAGGTTATATAGTTCCTTTCCATATTTCTCAGAGTTCTCTATTTCTTCCCATACCATTCCTTCCCATAGTCCAAAACCCATTTCTTTTAAACCTTCATGAAGTTTTATTTCTAAATCTTTTTCTCCTTTTAAAATTTCTGCTGTTTTAAACGCTCTCTCTGAAGGGCTTGTATATATTACATCAATCTTTATATCTTCTAGTCTTTTGCTTAAATTTTTTGCCTGCTCTATTCCGTCTTTTGTCAAAGGAGAGTTATTCCATCCTTGTAGTCTTTTCTCTAAATTCCATATAGTTTCTCCATGTCTTGTTAAATATATAGTAGTTTTCATATTCTCCTCCTAAAATTTTTTCTCTTTTAATTATAAGTATAAAAAAAATATCTCAAAAGAGATATCTTTTTTATAAAATCATTTTTTTAAAATATTAACAAAATATTGTCCTGAAGATATCTTTGTTGCTTCTATAGAACTTTCCCCTATTTTTGAAAACTTTAATTTATAGAAATTTTCAGCCTCTAGTATTCCATAGTCACACGCTTTTAATATATATTCCTTTGATTTCCTTAAATCTTTTCTATGTCCTTTTCCATAATAATATAATAGCCCTATATTAAAGCAGCATCCGCCATGTCCATTATCTGCTCCAACTTCTAAAAATCTAAATATACTACTATATTTTTTTATTATTCCACCTAGTTTATATTGATTTTCCGCAAGCTTAAGTGCCGCATCCCATTCTGCCTTTTTAAAAGCTTGTATATAGTAATCTATGGCTTTACTCTTTTTTCTTTTTACACCCAATCCAAGTTGATAACAATCCCCCATTATTAAAAACGCTCTAGGATTTTCTAGCTCTATTCCTTGATTTAATAAAGCTATGCCCTTTTCTACATCCTGTTTAACTCCATATCCAAATATATAACATTCACCTAATTCCGCTGAAGCATATTTATATCCCTTTTCATAAATGCTTGAAAAAATATCAAAAGCCTTTTTATAATCTTTTTTTACTATCATACCATCTTTATAGAATCTTCCTATAGCATAACTAGATTGGTTAAGCCCATATTCATATCCCATATAATAATACCTATATGCTTCATAGTGGTCTTTAGATGTTACTCCATAAGAATACTCTAAATAATCTCCTACATACGCTGCAGCTTCCAAATCTCCTAAGTCAGCCGCCTTTTTAAAGTATTCAAAGGCTTTAATTCCATTAATTTCACCTAATTCACCATTTCTATATAACATAGCAATGTTAAAGAATGCCTCTGGCATTTCCTTTTCACAAGCTTTATTATAATATTCTAGAGCTTTGTTAACATCTCTTTTCAAAAAATCTTTTCTTTCGTATATATAACCGGCATTTATATATGCACTCCCATAATCTAGATCAGAGGCTCTAATAGATAGCTCTAATGCCTTATCTAAATCCTTCTCAACATAGTAACCTTCAATATACATTATTGCTAGTCTTACCATTGCACTAGGATCTTTTTCTTTATCTGCAAGCTCTGAAAATATTTCATAAGCTCCTTTATAGTCAGTTTGTCCGGCATAACCATATAATTTATACAATCCAAGAGAAAGTTTTCCTTCAATATCATTTAACTCTGTAGACTTCTCATAATAGTCTAGCGCTTTATTAAGGTCCTTTTCTTGTCCATAATTACCTTCATATAGTTCTGCCAAATAATTGTATGCTTCCGTCATTCCCTCTTCTGCCGCTTTCTCTATGAACTCTATTCCCTTATTTTTATCTTGTTCTATATTAAAACCTTGTGTTAATAGTTTTCCTGCTATTAATTGCGCTGGGGGATAACCATGCTCTGCTGCCTTTTTACACCAATACACAGCCTTTACCATATCTTCTTCTATCCCTAAAGCATTTTTATACATAGTGCTTAACATGAATTCCGCTGGTGAATAACCATACCCTGCCGACTTTGAGTAATACTTGAAAGCTTCCTCATAGTTTTGATTTACTCCATCACCATCATAATATAGATTCGCAAGCTGATATTGTCCTGGAGCATATTCATTTTCCGCTGACTTTGTAAACCAATATAAAGCCATCTTATAGTCATTATCCGGCTTTTTGTCAGAGAGATACATCATTCCTATTGCCCACTGAGAATAGGCATTGTCGCTTAAGGAAGATTTTTTATACCATTCTAACGCTTTGTCGTAGTCTTTCTCTACTCCTAGCCCAAGTTCATACAAATATCCTATCCAAGATTGAGCATAAGAACTTCCTAAGTCTGCAGCTTCGCTAAAACATTCAAAACACTTTTCCAAGTCCTTCTCTTTATCATTTCTTCCATAGTAATAATCTTCACCATCATTTATTAAAGCAGATAACTCCTCGTCCTCAACTTCTTCTTCATAATAAGGAAGTATATTCTCTAGTGTTTTTAAATTCTCTTCTTCATTTTCTACTATTTCAATACTTATTTCTTTTGGATAGATGTATTTCTTAAATATATTCTTTTCCTTTTCTGTTAGGTTGTCCATAAATAGAGAATAATCCTCTTCTCCAAATTCTGTTACAAGCCATGTACTTACTTCATACATGACTCTCCCACACTCCTCATCAAAGCTTCTCTTTGTATTTAGGAGATTAATAATATCATGGTATAGTTCTTCATTTATATATCCTTTAACCATAAGGTTTCTAAGGCATATTTTAATGTCTTCATTTATATATTCTATTGAAAGTTTTTCATAAGCTCTTTTTACTACTAGAAGAATTGCATTTTCCAGAATATAATGATACTCTTCTGATGGCATCTCTAGCTTAGTTAGCTCTTCATATATGTCTAAAAATTCTAGTTTCAAAAATCTATAATTATAATCCATGCCTTACTCCTTACTGTATTTATTTTCCTATTCTTAATATTATATATCATAATATTTTTTCAATGCAATAAAAAGAAGTTTCACATGAAAAAAAGGTAAGGATCAACAATCCCTACCTTTATACAAAATCTATTTACTTTCCATTATAGCTAGAGCCACAGCTCCTAGAACACCAGCATCTGTTCCTAATCCAGCTGGAACTATCTTGCAGTATTCTGCCATTGATTTGAAGCATCTTTCGTTTACAACTTCTTGTACTTTATTAAATAGTACATCTCCGCCCTTTGAAACGCCTCCACCTATTATAACCTTATCTGGGTCAAAGCTTGCTATTATGTTAGCTACACCAATTCCTAGATAGTTGAATGCTTCATCTAATATCTTCTTAGATACAGCATCGCCTTTTTCTGCTTCTTTAAATACTTCATATGAAGTAACAGTTTCATAATCTCTTAATGATGTTTCTACTTTACTGTTTACTGCTTCATTTGCACGTCTACCTATAGCTGTTCCTGAAGAAGTAGCTTCTAGACATCCTAAATTTCCACATCCACATCTTGGGCCACCTGGGAATACAGTAGTATGACCTACTTCTAAGGCATTAGTGGTGCTTCCTCTATATATTTTACCATTTAATATAGCTCCTCCACCAACACCTGTGCTTACTGTTATATATACCATATTTTCAGTTCCTTTACCTGCTCCAAACATAAATTCTGCTATTGCAGCTACATTAGCATCATTGTCTAGATAAGTTGGAATAGAAAATTTTTCTTCTATTGGCTGTACTAATTGAAAGTTTTTAAATGGAAGATTCGGTGTAGTTACTATAATTCCTTTTTTTGCATCAAGAGGTCCTGGTGATCCTATTCCTATTGCAGCTACTTCATTAGTTGCAACGTTTCCTTCTTCTAAAACCATCTCTATAGTTTTGATTATTCTTCCTAATACAGGATTATCTCCTTCATGTGCTAAAGTTGGTATTGTAGTTTGAGCTACAACTCTACCCTCAAGATCAGATAAGGCACAGCTGATCTTTGTTCCTCCTAAGTCAACACCTACTACATAATTTTTCATAGATTTCCCTCCTAGATTTATAACTTGTCCCAATAAAACTCTAATAAAATACTAGTTCGCTTAAAACTAGTATTCTCAATACATAACATACTTATTATAACATAAGTATATACAAATTCTCACTTCTTTTTTATAGCATTAATAAAATAATTTCCTTGTGAATCTTCCCCTTGATACACTATGCTAAACTTATTATCTTTAAGCATTGAGCATATTATATCTAGGTTTTCAGCTTGGGATGAATCTAATGTTATAGTAAAGTTATCCGCAGTATCTACAACTCCTATATAATCATAAATATTACTATAATCACTTAATCCTATTTCTCCTTTTATCTCCATTTTATATTCTGACATATGTGAACCCTCCTAGTGAACCACTCTAATTTCAGGCACCTATTACTTAGCATATTCCCCTTTATATTCCTATATTCTTTATTGAAATTAATTTAACCAAGAAAGCATAAATATATACCCTATTTAATAGAAAACACCCATAGGAAATTTTATCCTATAGGTGTTTATATTTCTCATTATTATATTATTAGGCTTCGTTTCTAAGCTCCCTGCTCCTCTTTACTTCATCTATTATAATTAAGGTTTCTGAAGCTGGAACTTCTTCATATCTCTCAAACTTCATTTCAAAACTACCTCTAGCTCCAGTTATACTTCTAAGGTCTGTAGCATACTTAAACATCTCAGCCATCGGTACTTCTGCTATAATCTTTTGAAGCTTTTTATCTGGTTCCATTCCTAAAACTCTTCCTCTTCTCTTGTTAATATCTCCTATTATATCTCCCATATAGTCTTCTGGTATACTTATGGTTACAGACATTATAGGTTCTAACAAAATAGGATTAGCTTTCTCTAGACCTTTTTTATAGGCCTGAGAAGCAGCTATCTTAAATGCCATTTCTGATGAGTCTACTGTATGATAAGAGCCGTCATGAAGAGTAGCTTTTAATCCTATAACTGGATAGCCAGCCAATACCCCGTGACGAATACATTCTTTTAAACCTTTTTCAACTGCTGGTATAAAGTTTCTAGGTACAGACCCACCAACAACCTTATCAATAAATTCTAGCTCATCTTCTCCATCATTTCTTGCCTCAAATTTAATCCATACATCTCCATATTGACCATGTCCACCTGATTGCTTTTTATGTTTTCCTTGAACATCAGCAACGCCTTTTATAGCCTCTCTATATGGAACCTTTGGTTCTTGAAGCAATACATCCACTCCAAATTTATTCTTTATCTTTGCAGCTATAACCTCTAGATGTGCTTCTCCTACCCCGGATACTATGGTTTCTGCATTCTCTATATCTCTACTTATTTTAAAGGTTGGGTCTTCTTCTAATAATTTGCCTAAAGACAATGATATCTTCTCCTCATCACCTTTACTCTTTGGCAATATAGACATAGATATTACCGGCTCTGGGAAGTTAATTTTATCATATTTTATTTTGAAAGTAGATTCACATAAGGTATCCCCTGTTGCACTATATTGGAGCTTAGCTATGGCCCCTATATCGCCAGCTATAATTTCTTTAGTTACTACCTGCTGCTTTCCTCTCATAAAATATAAATTACTTAGCTTCTCACTTTTATCTTTATTAGAATTATATATACTTAAATCATTTTTAGCTTTTCCTGTAATTACTTTAAATAGAGATAATTTTCCTACAAAAGGATCTGCAATTGTTTTAAATATAAATGCAGAAAAAGGCTTATTTTCATCATAGTTCATGAAAACCTCTTCATCAGTTTGTAAATCAATTCCCTTTTGCGGAAGTGCATATTCAGGTGATGGGAAACATTCGCATATATCTTCAAGTAATACATCCATACCTATAGCTGATGTAGAACTGCCACACATAACAGGTGCCACATCCCCATTTGCACAGCCCCTAATTAGTCCCTTATATATTTCTTCATCAGATAATTCACCTTCTGAGAAGTATTTATCTAGAAGCTCTTCATCAGTCTCTGCAACAGCTTCCATGATAGCCTGTTTACAGCTATCTATCTTTCCCTCTAGTTCAGGTGGTATATCACAGAAAACCCCTTTAGGATTTCCTTTACTATATATTCTCGCCTTTCTAGATATAACATTTACTACTCCGTGAAAATCATCTTCTTTTCCTATTGGATATTGAATAGGTACAACACTTATACCAAACCTATTTTTTAAGTCTTCTAAAACTCTATCAAAATCAGAGTTTTCTCTATCTAGCTTATTTATAAAAAAGCTCCTAGGGAGTTTTATTTTATTACAATAATCCCACGCTTTTTCATCACCTACTGCAACACCTGATACACCGCATACTACTATTGTTGCTACATCTACTGCTCTCATGCCTTGAACCATTTCGCCTACGAAATCGAAATAACCTGGAGTATCTAATAAATTTATCTTTTTATCATCATATTCTAAAGGTAAAATTGTGGTGTTTAAAGATATCCTCCTTTTTCTTTCTTCTAAATCATAGTCACTTACAGTAGTTCCTTCCTCTGTCTTTCCTAATCTGTCTATTGTATTTGTTGTAAATAATAAAGCCTCTACCAAAGATGTCTTTCCTGATGAACTGTGTCCAACTATTCCTACATTTCTTAAATTGGAAATTTTGTACTCTTTCATACGTGTGTTAAGGTCCTGCGCCTCAACATTCACCCACCTTTCTTTAAAGTTTAGGCTATATGATGCTGAAAAAATTTCAGCTAAGTCATCTATATTAAAATATTAATAGTATTAAAATATTATTCCTAACTCTATAGATAGAACGCTTTTATTATTATATATTCTCCATATTTATTATATTTCCTTTTAATTTTCTAAATATTCAAACAATTTCTATTTATAAATAAAAAAGAATACAATATTTTCATACTGTATTCTTCCATATATTAATTAGGTTTTAAAACAACCTTTATACAATTGTCTTCTTTAGCATCAAATATACCATAAGCATGTTTTCCTTCATCAATTGATAACCTATGAGTTATTATATCAGTAGCATCAAATTTACCTTCTTTAATTAGCTCTAATATAGGATCTACATATGTATGTGCTGGACATTGCCCCATCCTTAGAGTTATGTTTCTTGAGAAGAAATCTCCTAGTGGAAATGCATTATATTTAGATCCATAAACACCTACTAAAGCCACCGTTCCACCTTTTCTAATAGCTTGAGAGGCTATTTCAATGGCGGATTTTGAGCCTCCTTGAAGTTTTAAAGCAGACTCAATCTTTTCTATAGTAGACATCTTACCATCCATACCAACACAGTCTACTACTGCATCTGCTCCTCCACTAGTTATTTCTTTAATATATTCACCTGTATTATCATAATCTTCAAAATTGATAGTTTCAACTTGATTATACTTTCTAGCATGCTCTAATCTATATCCTACTCTATCAACTGCAATTACTCTTTTAGCTCCTTTATAAATAGCCCATTTTTGAGCTAATAATCCTACTGGTCCGGATCCTAAAACTACAACTGTATCATTTGGTTTTACTTCTGCAATATCAACACCCCAAAGTGATGTTGGTAAAATATCAGTTAAAAACAAAACTTGTTCATCTGTTAACTCTTCTGGAATTATAGTAGGACCAACATTTGCATAAGGAACTCTTAGATATTGTGCTTGCCCTCCATCATAACCTCCAAAAGTATTACTATATCCTAATAATCCTCCGGTTTCTCCATTTGGATTTGAGTTATCACATTGACTCCATAAATCATGTTCACAATACCAACAATGCCCGCAAGAAACCGGAAACGGAACTATTACTCTATCTCCTTTTTTAACCTTAGTTACATCTTTTCCTACCTCTTCTACAATCCCCATAGTTTCATGTCCTAATACAAAACCTTTAGGAAGGTTAGGTATAAATCCATGAACTAAATGTAAGTCTGATCCGCAGATAGCTGTAGAAGTTACTTTAACTATTATATCATCCGATTTTTGAATAGTAGGATCTTTTACTTGTTTAACTTCTACATCTCTAATACCTTCATAAACTATAGCTTTCATCTGTAACTCCTCCAAATAAATTTATTTTATTCTTAGGTAGTATCTGCTTAAAACCTATAATTTATTTAGTTATACTTTATTTTTATATTAAACATAAATCTCATTATCAAAATATATTTTTAAACGCAAAAAAGCTATAAGATTAAATCTTATAGCTTCAACATTTACAATAATTATCTTCTATTGTTTTGTTGTTTTTTAGCTCTTCTACAATCAACGCATCTTACTGGTTCATTGTCGAATCCTTTTTCTTTGTAAAAAGCTTGTTCTCCTTCAGTGAAAACGAAGTCTTTTCCGCAATCTCTGCAAACGATAGTTTTATCTGCCATTTCAATTCCTCCATTTTTAAAGATTTATAAGTGATTAACAAATTCTCTAAAACTGGAGAAAATTATTATCTTCTTATATCTTTACTTTTTATTACTTGTTTATAATATCATAATTATTGTATTGATGCAAGGATTATTTTACTCATAAGAACAGTATTTCTAAGGGACAAGTCTACTTTTATCCCTTGGAAATAGGCTAGTTTCCCTCACATTGTTAACTTCTAACAATAAAGCTAAAAACCTTTCCAATCCTATAGCAAACCCACCGTGAGTTGGTACTCCATATTTAAAGGTATCTATATAACTTCTAAAGTCTTCTGGATTTAGTCCTTTAGCTTTAAAGCTCTCTATTAACATTTTGTAATCATTAATTCTTTGTCCTCCAGATGTTATTTCCATTCCTCTAAATATAAGGTCAAAAGATTTAGTACCCTCTTTTCCTTTAGGCATTGTATACATAGGTCTTTTTTCTCTGTAATAATTAGTTATGAATATAAAATCTGAATCAAACTTCTCTTTAGCATATTTACTTATAAGTTCTTCTCCTTCAGAATCTAAATCAATGTCATTAATAATCTTTCCATAACTTTCTTCTAATATTTTTAGTGCTTCTTTAAATTCTATTCTTGGTATTGTATTAATTTTAGGCACATTAATGTTTAGTAATTTAATATATTTTTCACCTTCATTAACTAATTTTTTAAACATATACTGTAGAAGTTTTTCTTCTATCTCCATAATTGAATTTTCATCTTCTATAAATGCCAATTCTACGTCCATACTTGTAAATTGATTTAAGTGTCTCCTTGTGTCATGCTCTTCTGCTCTAAAAAAATTGCCAATTTCAAAAACTCTTTCATATCCTGCTGCTATCATCATCTGTTTATAAAACTGTGGACTTTGAGATAAATAGGCTTCTTTCCCGAAATAATTTAATTTGAATACAGATGTTCCTCCTTCAGCACCCTCAGCTACAATCTTAGGAGAAAATATTTCTGTAAAATCTTCTTTTGATAGAAACTCCCTAAACCCTTGTAACAATATATGCTGAATTTTGAAAATTGCATTATTTTTTTCATTTCTAAGACTTAGCACTCTATTATTTAATAATGTTTCTAAAGAAATATCTAAAGAATTTTTATTTACTTCTATAGGAAGTATCTCTTCTACTTTATTTATAACATTAATTTCTTCAACTATTACTTCAAAATTATTTAAAGAGTTTTTTCCTTCTTTAGCTACTCCAGTTATCTCTACTACAGATTCATTTGTTAAATTATTTAAATCTATATCCTTGTCAACCACACATTGAACCATTCCACTTCTATCTCTTACTATTACAAAGGAAATGTTTTTTAAAATTCTAACTCTGTGAACCCATCCTTGTATAAATATTTTTTCTCCTATAGACTCTTCTAGCCTACTAATCATTATTCTTTTCATAATTGACTCCTTTCATTTATAAAAACTTTTATTTAATTTTTCAAATGTCCAAATGTTCGAATGTCCGGACATTTGAATAAAAAATACCAACTCCTAAAGAATAAAAAAAGCTTCACTCCATTTAGGAGCAAAGCTATACTTCACGGTACCATCCTAATTAACCTTAAAATATATATAAATAAAAACAAAAAAACTCACTCCTTAACAGGAGTGAGTTTACCCACGGTGCCATCCTTATTTAATCTAATATATAAAAAGATTATCTTTAAGCCTTTTAACGGTAGCAACCGATTTATCCTACTAGATTTCAAATAAACTTCTCTAAGGTGTCTTTCACTAAAAACTTTTCTGCGAAGCTTTCACCATCCTTCGCTCTCTATAAGAATCCTAATTAGTTACTATCCTCTTCATAGAATTTATAATATTTTATATATTATATTCCTAAACTCAAAAGAAAGTCAATACTATTAAATATCTTAATACTCAATCCATGTAGTTAGATCTTTTGTTGATATTCTTTGTGCTACATCTTTAGAATTTGAGGAATAGCCTAAATATATAAATGCTAATACTTCATCTTTTTCCTTAAGATAAAAAAACTCTTTCATCTTAGGGTGGTAACACTCCTTGCCAGTCTTCCAATATGCAGCTATACCTAATGAATGAGCTGTAAGCAACATATTTTGTATTCCAGCATATACAGCTCCAAGCTCCTCAAGTCTTATCACTCTTTCTTTTTCACTTACTTCTGCTGCAACAGCTATAATGACGGGTGCTCTAAATGGTTTATTTCGTTCTAATTCTAATCTCTTTTTTCCTTCTTCGGTGTTGGGATCTGTACCTAAATCAATTGCAATCTCTTCAATTACCTTAGATAGAGATTGTCTTCCTTCCTTTGTTATAACAAAAAATCTCCAAGGTTGTGTTAAGAATCTTGTAGGTGCCCACTTTGCAGACTCTATTATTTCTTCAACTATTTCTTTAGGAACCTCTTTGTTCTCAACATTGCCTATGGATCTTCTATTAATTATTGCCTCTTTTAATTCCATAGTCATCACTCCCATTAACTGATAATTATTATTAATTAAATTATAGAATAAAAAAAGAGTTATAGCAAATTATTTGATAGTTTGCTATAACTCCCTTATATTTATATACTATACTTCTTTTTTAAGTGCTGATAGAAGAACTCCACTTACTACAGTTCCTGCTACCATAGCTATTAAATACATTCCAAGTCCAGTTACTACGTTTGGTAAAGCTAATACGAATGCTCCACCGTGAGGAACTGCTAATGTAACATTAAATAACATTGAAAGTGCTCCTGCTACTCCTGCTCCAGCCATAAGTGAAGGTATTACTCTTACAGGGTCAGCTGCTGCAAATGGTATTGCTCCTTCAGTTATGAATGCTAATCCCATTACCCAGTTAGCTTTTCCAGCTTCTCTTTCTTCAACAGTGAATTTTTTCTTTGATATAACTGTTGCTAATGCTATTCCTAAAGGAGGTACCATACCAGCTACCATAACTGCTGCCATTATAGCTGAAGAACTTCCATTAGCTAAAGTTGCAGTTCCAAATACGTATGCAGCTTTATTTATAGGACCACCCATATCTGCTGCCATCATTATTCCTAATATTAAACCTAAAAGAACTTTACTACTTCCGCTTAAACTAACTAATCCAGAATTCATTGCATCGTTAATTGCCTTTACAGGACCACCTAAAACAAATGTCATTATAATTGCTATTATAAAAGTTGATAATACTGGGATAATTAATACTGGCATTAATCCATCCATAGATTTTGGTAATTTGATATATTTTCTAATACCTATAACAACATAACCAGCTATAAATCCAGCAAGTAATGCTCCTAAGAATCCAGCACCTATAGTATTAGCTAAAGCTCCACCTACAAATCCAGGTACTATACCAGGTCTGTCAGCTATTGAGTATGCTATAAATCCAGCAAGTACAGGCACCATAAAACCGAATGCAGCCTTACCAGTTGAGAATATTACTTCTCCAAATGAACCTACATTTTCATAAACATAGATTCCACCAAATGCAAATCCTAATGCTATTAAGATACCACCTGCAACAACAAAAGGAATCATGTATGATACACCAGTCATAAGATGTTTATATACACCTTTCTTTTGTGAAGAGCCTTCTTTTTTGTCCTTATTTGTTTCTTCAGATACTTCAGCTTTTAAAACCTTAGCACCTTTAGCTTTTTCAATAAGTCCTTTAGCATCCTTTATTGCTTCTGAAACTGCTACTTCTACTAATGCTTTACCAACAAATCTATCTTTAGATACGTTAGTGTCTGCTGCTATAATAACACAGTTTGCTTCAGCAATGTCTTTTTCTGTTAATACGTTTTCAGCACCTACAGAACCTTGAGTTTCAACCTTAATTTGATGACCCATTTCTTTGGCTGCCATTTCTAATGCCTCGGCAGCCATGTATGTATGGGCTATTCCTGTTGGACAGGATGTTATTGCTACTATTTTCATAATAATACCCCCATAATAATTTTTAATATTTTACTCAAATACTTTTATAAATTCTTCAAAATTACTTGAATTCATGATTGCGTTTCTTACATCTGTATGCATTAATTTTCTTGATATTTGACTTAATGCTCTTAAGTGTATGTCGTTACTATCTTGTGGTACTGCTATTAAGAAAAATAAGTGTGCAGGCTTATCATCCATTGAACCATAATCTATTCCCTGATCACTTTTCCCAAAAACTATAGCAGCCTCATTTACTGAATCGCTTTTACCATGTGGTATAGCTATTCCCATTCCTATTCCTGTAGAAAATTCCTCCTCTCTTTTTAGTACTGCTTTTCTAAATGTCTCTTTGTCGTTAATCTTGCCATCTTTAACTAATATATCTATTAATTCATCTATTGCTTCAAGTTTATTTTTAGCTCCTAATTGTAAGCAAACTCTTTCTTTAGAAAACATATCTTTTATTTCCATATGTTATATCCTCCTTATAAGTTCCATTGATTTTGGTAGTAATTCTTCAACTTGTTTTTTGCTACATGCCTCTGTACCTTCTAAGGTAACTGTAGCTGCTCCACAAGCTTGAGCAAAACCTAATGTATTTTCGTCATCTAATTCTTTTACTATAGAATACACTAAAGCTGCAACCATGGAGTCTCCTGCACCTACAGTGCTTTTTACAGGTACCTTTAATCCTCCAGCTATGTATTTTCCTTTATCAGTTATATATAATGCTCCTCTGGATCCCATAGATACTAGTATCTTAGATATCTTCATATTATCTTTTACCAACAAGGCTTTTTCTAATATACTTTTTTCATCCTTTAAATCCTCGTTGAACATAATTGACAATTCATGATCATTTGGCTTTATAGCAAAGGGTTTTTCTTTCATTCCTTCTTCCAAAAGCTCCCCTTCAGCATCAATAATTACTAAAGCCCCTTTTTCTTTTGCAATTCCTGTCAAAACTTTATATATATCTTTTGATATACCTCGAGGCACTCCACCTGATAGAACAACTATGTCCCCTTCTTTGCAAACTTCTTTATATATATCTATAAATTCATTTAGCTCTTCTTTAGATATCTGAGGACCAGCTTCATTTATATCAGTATAAGTTTTATTAATATTATCTACTATCTTCATATTGGTTCTAGTATCATTTTTTATCTTAACAAATCTATGAGTTATATTCCTTTTATCTAATTCAGATTCAAAAGATTTCCTAAATACTCCGCCTAAAAAACCTATTGCTAAGGAATCTATTCCTAAATTTTTTAGAACCTTAGAAACGTTAACACCTTTTCCTCCAATATCATGTCTTACATCCATAGTTCTATTTACAGATCCCAACTGAAAGCCATCTACAATTAGTGTTTTATCTATTGCTGGATTAAGCGTCACAGTTATTACCATCAAATCACCTCCTATATCTAAGTTGTTATTATCTCCACTCCAACTTCTTCATATTCTTCAATTATTGTTTTATCAATATCATCACTAGTTATTATCATACTTACAGCTTTAACTGGACATATAACTGAAAACGAAACGTTTTCGAATTTGCTACTATCTGCCATCACTATAACTTTTTTAGCATGAGTCATCATAATTTTTTTAGTTTGAGCCTCTGCATAGTTAGGAGTAGTTATTCCCTCTTCTATAGATATACCGTTAGCCCCTAAAAAAACTTTATCTACTCTAAAGTTTCTAAGTACAGCTTCTGCCATGTTACCAACCATTGCTCTTGTATTAACTCTTAATGATCCACCTGTTACTATTATTTCTATGTCTTTATTACTAGATAGTTCTGATGCAATATCAATAGAATTAGTTATTATAGTCAAGTTTTTAGCTTTAATTCTTTTTGCTAACTCTAAAGTAGTTGTCCCAGAATCCATTATTATTGTATCTCCATCTTGAATGAATTCACTTGCAGTTTCTGCTATCTTTTTTTTCTGATCAATTCTTTCATCTTTCTTATCTTGAAATGAAGGTTCGTAATTAGTTTTATTATCTACCCCTACAGCTCCCCCATGTGTTCTCGTAAGAAGATTCTTTTCTTCCATCTCCTGCAAATCTCTTCTTATGGTTGACTCTGATACATTGAGCATTAATGATATTTCATTTACCTTTATACTGCTCTTTTCTTTTAAAATTTCAGAAATAATTTGTTGTCTTTGTTGCGCAAACATGATATATTTCACACCTTATCTTAAAATATTTGCTCATTTTTGCATTTGTTTGATTGCTTAATCTCATTTTATATTAAGAATTTAAACTTGTCAACAAAAATAATCATATTTATTCACAAATGAGCACAAACGAATAAATCGACATCTTATACTTTTCTTATATAAAATAAAACATTCAAATGAATGTTTTTAGGATACTATACTAATTATATTAGATTAAAAACAAAAAAACACTAGGAAAAATCCTAGTGTAATAATCAAATTGGCTCCGCGAAGAGGGCTCGAACCTCCAACC